>CAYRJT010000019.1:13380-17834 GCA_964424675.1 uncultured Lachnospiraceae bacterium | reverse complement strand
GCAGGGAAAAAACAATCTTACTTTTGTCTTCATAATATTCTCTCTTTCTCATATGTGTTGTATGATATGTTTTTCCATGATAGCACAAAATGATTTACAATATCAACCTCTCATTTTATCTTTATCCCTTTTTCATCATGATGTTCTTTCTGGATTAACCTTGATTTATGAAGAATAATCGTATATGATGATAACTAATTTAAGATGATACGGGTTATTATAATGATATCAGTCATATTTGCACAAATGAAGGGAGACAATATGAGTTATCAAAACCTGACACTATTAACCGATCTATATGAACTGACTATGATGCAGGGCTATTATAAAAATAAAAGCCGGAATGATACCGTTATTTTTGATATGTTCTACCGCACCAATCCTCTGGACAACGGCTATGCGATTGCTGCCGGTCTGGAACAGATGATAGACTATATCAAAAACCTGCACTTTTCAGAGGATGATATCAGTTATCTGGGCAGTCTGAATATCTTTGAGGAGGATTTTCTGGATTATCTGAGACATTTCAGATTCTCTGGTGATATTTACTCTATTCCCGAAGGTACCGTCATCTTTCCGAGAGAACCATTGGTCAAGGTCATTGCTCCGATCATGGAAGCACAGCTGGTAGAAACTGCGATTTTAAATATCATCAATCATCAGAGTCTGATTGCAACCAAGACAGCCCGCGTCGTACTGGCAGCACGTGGTGATGGTATCATGGAGTTTGGTCTGCGCCGTGCACAGGGGCCTGATGCCGGTGTCTACGGAGCCAGAGCTGCTATGATTGGCGGTTGTATTGGGACAAGCAATGTACTGGCAGGACAGCTGTTTGATGTTCCAATCAAGGGTACGCATGCGCACAGCTGGATCATGAGTTTTCCGGATGAATATACTGCCTTCAAGGCATATGCTGACCTATATCCGTCTGCATGTATTTTATTGATTGATACTTATGATACATTAAAATCCGGTCTGCCAAATGCCATTCGTGTCTTTACAGAGATGAGAGAGGCAGGGATTCCGATGCCGTTCTATGGCATCCGTATGGATAGTGGTGATCTGGCTTATCTGTCTAAGAAGGTCAGAAAGGCATTGGATGATGCTGGTTTTCCGGATGCCGTGATCTCTGCCTCCAATGATCTGGATGAGTTCCTGATCGATTCTCTAAAAGCGCAGGGTGCTACGATTACTTCCTGGGGAGTTGGTACTAACCTGATCACCTCTAAGGACTGGCCTGCATTTGGTGGTGTTTATAAACTGGCTGCCGTTATGGGGGAGGACGGGAAGTTCATCCCGAAGATCAAGCTGTCGGAGAATACGGAGAAGGTGACGAATCCGGGCAATAAGAAGATTTATCGTGTGTATGAGAAGGATTCTCATAAGGTCAAGGCGGATCTGATCTGTCTGGAAGAGGAAACATTTGATGAGAATGAGTCGCTGCTGTTATTTGATCCTGCGGAGCCGTGGAAGAAGACGAGACTGCAGCCGGGCAGCTATACGTTACGTGAGCTGATGATTCCTGTCTTTCAACATGGAGATTGTGTTTATGAGTCTCCAAAGGTCATGGAAATCCGAGAGTATTGTAAGCAGGAGCTGGATACGCTATGGGAAGAGACACGGCGTTTGATCAATCCTCATAATATTTATGTGGATTTATCTAAGAAGCTGTATGATATGAAGATCGAGCTGTTAGATCGTATGAGTGCAGAGTAAGAGTCTGTTCAGATATAGAAAATTTTTATTTGATATTATTTTTATTTGAAACCCAAAGAAAAGCAATGAAAAATCCTAAAAAAATTAAAGCAAAAGTGCAGAAAAGCATGCCGGAAGTGCATTCAGGCATGCTTTTTGTATGCAGATAGTATGAAATAAGGAATTTAGAAGTTTTTGGACAAATGAAGTACTTGAAGCGAACAGAAATTCCAAAAGAAAGACTTCAAGATGCAGGTTGGTTTGATTTTGGACAAGGTTGTATGAATATTACTGACTCAGATTCCAAAGAAATGAAGTAATCTCGTTCCTTTGGAATTTTTGTTTAAGATGATGAATTGCATTGTCCAATATAGGATAGCATGACATTCTTTATCTGTTGTTTTGGAATTGCAAGTGTTTATAGAGCAGGCTTCTTGTCCAAAATCCGCTCTGGGCTAAAAACGGAAAGATGATTTGTTCCCTTTCCTTTGGATGTAATCTCTTGAGGCTATCTTGCTCCCTTTGATCACAATCTCTTGAAGTTATACTGCACTTCCTGTGAAGTTAATATCAATTTTTATTGTAATAGCGATAGGACGCCGCTGGTTTGTTGGTTTGCCTGGGCCAGCATGGATTGACCTGCCTGCTGGAGAATCTGGTTTTTGGAGTATTCTACCATCTCTGTGGCCATGTCTACATCTCGGATGCGGGATTCGGCGGCAGTTGTGTTCTCTACAACATTATCAAGATTTGCTATTGTATGCTCCAATCGGTTTTGTATAGCACCAAGCTTGGAGCGTTCGCTGGATACATAGTCAAGCCCTCCGTCTATGACTTTCAGTGCACTGCGTGCGCCTTCCTGTGTCGAAAGGTCGATTCCGTTTGCTCCGAGAATAGCAGCACTGGACATGGATCCAATTCCGAATTCTATGTACTGCTCTGCCGATGCTCCTACGTGAATTGCCATTGCATGATTCTCACCAATATCAGGCCATGTGATATTGATTGCAGAACCGGTTACCGGATCTGAGATTTCCTCGTTTGCACCGGTTATCTCTGATTGACTTCCACTATTAACTACAGCTCCTGCTGGTGTCTGACCGGGATTATCGAGTGAATCTGCTAAAGAATCTCCAATTAAAAAACCACAGCTATTATTAATCCAGCTCTGCAATGTACCGGCGGCATTTGCAGCTTCTACCCCTGCCTGAAATTGACCGACTATTGTCTCCAACGTGCTTCCATAATACTGGTTGACTAAATCAGAAAATGCTCTTCCTGTATTCGCCGTATTATCCAGAGCTGCCAATACCTGATCCCAAGCTCCGCCTGTACCTGCTTTTCCGCCTTGATTATATAAATATCCAACAGCCAGCATACCTACAGAATAACAATCATTATTGGGTGAAGATGCAGAAAAATCAAAATCATGAATTGCATCATAGGCGACATCAACTGATGAATTTCCATTTGTTCCAAAACGATAGTCATCTGATCCATGAACTGCTTCGGCAACACCCTCTACAAACCAGTTTGGAATGTCTATATCTGCAGAATTATTATGTCCCATCAGTGCATGTGTCATTTCATGTGCAATAATACGGTCAAACAGCATCCCACTTGATTCTGGTCCACTTTCAGCATAATTTAGGTCAGATGATAATGCATCCTTATAAATATATAATGTAAAATCACTTCCCCCATTTGAAAATCCCATAGCAGCCATTGCACCATTCCCATTATCTTCAAACTTTACTTCCAGATTTACATCATTTTTCAATTCCCATCCTGTTGCTGAAGATATTCTGGATAATCCATCACCAAACCAGCTACCCTTGATCCACTCTAACAGTTTCTTCTCTGCCTCTGGATTTACACTCTTTGTTATAGAACCATCCAACAGCTTCATGGTATTAAATTCTGTACTTTCAGAAATTCGATCTAACTCATCAGATAACTGTTTGATTTCTTTTTGGATAGCGTCTCTGTCTTCATCGGTGTTTGTTCCATTGGAAGACTTAACTGACAGCTCGGTCATTCTGTGAAGGATGTCCTGTGACTCTGCCATTGCGCCTTCTGCAATCTGAACAAGACTGACACCATGCTGCGCATTTTCGCTTGCCTGATTGAGTCCTCTGATTTGTGAACGCATCTTTTCGGATATTGTAAGTCCTGCTGCATCATCAGCTGCTCGATTGATCCTATATCCACTACTGAGTTTTTCTGATGATTTGGCTTGCCTTTTTGTAACAGTACCAAGCTGTCTGTTGCTGTTCATAGATGCCATATTATGAGTAATAACCATCCTTGATTCCCCCACTCACGGTATTCGTCTTTTGTAATGCTGACTTTCCTTGTCCTGTTTTATGTTTGATCAGTCCCAATGTCCTGTCATTTCTACTGTCACATTGCCCTCACACACCGGACATGTTATATCTTCCAAATCTATCAATTCATACTTACCGCCACACCTTTTGCAGCTTGATACATATCTGTTTTCTTGATCATCGGTTCCTTTCACTGTCAATTCATAAAAAACCTCCAGTGCCCTGCATTCCATACACCGACCAGGTTTGTTTACACAAGAGCTTTTCCGACAGCCATGTTCCGATATCCAATTCTCTATTTCCTTTTGTATCTGATAGGAGAAGTTCTTCTTGGCAATCTCGAGATTTCCTCCCATCAGTCCTGTCCCCAGAAGAAATCTCTTACTATAATCACATTTCTGACATTTAATTGTTCTCATTTCTCCCATGGCA
>CAYRJT010000019.1:0-13280 GCA_964424675.1 uncultured Lachnospiraceae bacterium | reverse complement strand
TCTCTTACTATAATCACATTTCTGACATTTAATTGTTCTCATTTCTCCCATGGCATTATAATAAATCATCCTTCATTTTGGATAACAACCTTGCTAAACTGCCGACTTGCTTTCCAAAAGAGTGACTATAACACACATTTTTTGGATTCTGATATGCATTTCAGAAGTTCTATTGTCCAATTTGGGAAGACAGTCGGCTATAATTCTGCATTTTGGATTGGCATAAGCTTTTCAGAAGCTTCCTTGTCCAATTTTGGCAGACAGTCGGCTATAATCTTGCATTTTGGATTGGGGTAGGCTTTGAGGAAGCTTCCTTGTCCAATTTTGAAAGACAATCGGCTTAAGTTCTGCATTTTGGATTGGAGTAGGCTTTTGAGAAGCTTCCTTGTCCAATCTAGGAAGGCAACTGGCTAAGACTCCGCATTTTGGATTGGCATAGGCTTTACAGAAGCTTCCTTGTCCAGTTTGGGAAGACAGTCGGCTATAATTCTGCATTTTGGATTGGGGTAGGCTTTTCAGAAGCTTCCTTGTCCAATTTAGGAAGACTATCATGCTACCTTACATTGGACAATAAGATTCTTTCTACCCAAATAAAAATTCCAAAGAAACAAGATTTTCTAATTTCTTTGGAATCTGAATCTATACCGCCCTGCCTGAACTCACTGCTCCATTTGTCTGCCCAAAAATCCCGCTGCTGACAATGCCAGCTTCTGCTCCACCTCACTCATTTTAACTCCATCATCCTTGGAATAAATAATCACGGCACCGATTGCATCTCCTTCACTGATAATCGCTGCAATTACCTGTCCCACAGCATCCTCCGCATAATCCTCTGCGATTGGCACAAACTTCTTCTCATCCTTTTTGGCCATGACAACATCGCGGCTCTCGATCACATCCTCCAGCTGCTGGCTGATGGACTTACCAATCATGCCCTTCCCACCGCCGGCTGCAGCGATAATCTGATCCCGGTCAGCGATGCATACCACATGACCCGATGTCTGTGCCAGACTCTCTGCGTATTGCTGCGCAAATAATGCCAGCTCTCCGATCGGCGAATACTTCTTTAAAATAATCTCACCTTCATGATCCGTAAAAATTTCAAGTGGTTCGCCCTCCCTGATTCTGAGAGTCCTCCTGATTTCCTTTGGAATCACCACACGCCCCAGATCATCTATTCTTCTCACAATTCCTGTCGCTTTCATATCAATAAAAACCTCCGTATACATTAATAGTTTCGCATTGTCCTGCTACTATTATCTGTAAACGGAGGTGTTTTATACCTTATGAATTGAATTCTTTACAGCAGACCTTTATCTGTTTTTTTCACATGTTTAAATACCTCTTCAAATCTGTTGAGTGACTCATCAATGATCTCAGGAGTATCTGCTAGTGAAGTATACAATCTGCTGCCCGCAAGCGTTACAATACCATTCTTCATATATGCTGCTCCCATTCTTTCCATGGAGTCCTTACGAACATACATCATATCCTTGTGCTTCAACAGACCAAGCGCTGATTTGACAAAGCTCATAGAAGAGAAATCAAAACTCATAGCTCCGGTACATTCCAGATGTACAATCGAGCCCTGATTGTATGCAACAAACGGCAGTCCGTACTTGTCGACCAGACCCTTTAAACCATCACATAATCTGTCTCCCATCTTTCCTGCTACTTCACAGGCATTGGTACGCTCTATTTCCTTGATTGCAGTATAACCGGCGAGTGAAGACAGTGGATTGGCTGCCAGTGTTCCGCCTACATAGGCTCTGTGTTTTCCAGTTGCAAGTCCTGCTGCCATCAGCTGTGCATATTCTTTCTTGCCGCCAACGCCGCCTGCTGCCGGATAACCGCCAGCTACAATCTTGCCAAAAATCGTGAGATCCGGTACCACATCAAAATATCCCTGCGCTCCACTGAGTGCCACACGGAAGCCTGTAACCACCTCATCAAATATTAATAACGCACCATACTGATCACACAGCTTACGAACGTTTTTGTTATAATCCTTTGCTACCGGGCGTGTTCCACTCTCAGGACCTACCGGCTCGATGAGGACAGCTGCTGTACCCCCCTTGAGACGATTGCGCTTCAGCATTTTCTCAAGCATATCCAGATCATTCGGACGTACCTCATCCGTCAGTTTATATGCGCCTCCCGGAATTCCGTGTGACTCCAGTAAAGCACGGCTGCCCGGAATCTTGAGCCCATATACCAACTGATCTGACCAGCCATGATATGCTCCGCCGACCTTGATCACGCGCTTATGCTCCGTTGCAATCCTTGCAATACGAAGTGATGCCATCACTGCCTCTGTTCCTGAGCCAAGCATTCTGAACATCTCCACATTCGGCATGTGCTTATTGATTTCCTTTGCAATCATCAGCTCTGCTTCATGCAGCAGACCCGTAACGGGGCCACAGGTATTAAGCAGTTCAATCACCTTTTCGCGAATGACCGGATAATTACTGCCTAAGATCGTAGGGCCGCCTGCCTGCAGAAAATCGATATACTGATTTCCATCCTTGTCATACAAATAAGCACCCTCTGCTCTTGCCATGCAAATCGGAAACGGCTTATTAAACGCAAGATTATGCTGTACGCCTCCCGGTATGTAGTTCTTTGCTTCCTCAAATACTGCCTTTGAGCCGGCACATTGTTCATCAAAATACTTCATAACAACATTTTGATAATAATCATCATCGACCTCCCAGATTTCCTGGCTTGTCAACTTCTTCAGTCTTGCATTGATTTCTGCAGGGTCATCCCATCTGCTGATTGCACAATTGTTCATTTACTTACCCTCCTGTATTGTTTGATTTTCTTGCTCCGCCTGCTTTGCTGCAAGCGTATTGGTGTCTATGCTCTTTCTGAACACAACATAACGGTCATATAAATACTCCGTCGTAAAGTTCAGCAGCATATTGATCAGCGTTACCAGATATTCATTCCACATGCACGTTTCTGCAAGGTAATTTCCCAGCAGTGTACTGACCGGTGTAAATACGCAATAGAATAATGCTACCTTGATCATAGCGACCGGTACATTTGAAGCCGATTGGAAGGTATATCTTCGATTGAGCGTAAAGTTCCACAATACAGATAATACGAGTGCAATCAGATAACACGGCCAATAGCTCCACTTTGTAAACTCATTTAAAACTGCAAATGCCACAATCTCTATGACACCTGCTGAAACCGAGAACAGAAAGAATTTCACCATACGCAGCGTTTCTTTCCTCTTTTCTCTCTTTACCTCTTCCATCGCTTCACCTCTGATTCTGTTATTTTTGCTTTGAATATTTCTGTTGATATACAAACCGCATCAGTGCCACATCGATATACGGCAGTTTCCCTTTTACCCCCAAAGCCTCTGTATGCAATGCGGAAACACATGCCTTTTCAACCAGCAGACACAACGCATCTCTGTCATCTTCTGTCTCTGCTTTGACCATCGCACCTATCCCCGGTACCAGAACAGCATCTGTATGCTTCAGACCATTAACAATATCTTCCGGATCATTCTGTACAATGGGAATTTTGTGTCCGATCATCTGTGCCATATCATCGAGCTGCGCCATGATGGGGCTCTTCCCATCTGCTGCTTTTAGCACTGCAGCGTCATTGGTCAATCCAACAAAAGAATAGGCTGCTCCAAGCTCTTTCATGATTGCTGCAGCATCCCCTGCCGTATGTTCATTTTCCTTTGGCTGTCCTCTTAGACTTCTTTCACAGATTTTTTCTAATAATATCGCCTTTGCAAATGCGTCTTCTCTGTCCGTTCCGCAGATCAAAGCCCCATGATGTGCCAATAATACAACGTTTGCTCCTGTTTCCAGAACACTTCTGACGTTTTTGCTTAGCTTTCCTGTTCCCGGAAGACCATAGCCGGCAAGAGCTATTCCACCCAGAATCAGCCTTTCCTCTTCTGTCATACGCATGTTCCCGGAATCTGCAAGTCCCAATGCCGTTGCATAATTCTGATGTGTATGTATGACGAATCCTGCATTCTTATGAGTCTGGTATGCTGCCGTATGGATTCCGCGTTCACCGGAGGGTTTATGATTTCCCTGCCAGGTACCGTCATCCATATTCATGATGACAATATCCTCCGCCTTCATATGCATATAATCCAGCCCACTCGGAGTGATTGCATAGCTATGATCGTTGATCCTGCAGCTCACATTGCCCCATGTTCTTGCTACCAGCCTTTGTTCCAACAGCTGCTTTCCTGTTTCCGCCACAACCTGACGAATTTCATTTGTTTCCATACTGTTCCTCCGTTCTACTGCTTCTCATTTAGGATTCTGAAGTTTTCTTTATTTGTCTGGTATAGCTTTTTAAATACAATAAAATTTCTGTCATACAGCTCTTTGTATCTTAAATCAGGAGCAAATACCTTCTCGGCTTTGACCAGTTCCTTGACACAATCCAGTGAACTGATCTCACCCGTTCCGACTCCTACGAGCAGAGCTGCTCCAACTGCTCCGACATCCTGCGAACCACGTACAGTCTCTATTGTCCTTCCAGTGATATTGGCAAGAATCTGACATGTCAGTTCCGATAATGCTCCACCGCCTACAAAACGTATCGTATCAGAGGTTTTGATCTTTTGATCCTGACATTCCAGCATCCATCGCAGATGATAACAAATTCCCTCTAATACTGCCCTGATCATCTCCGTTTTTCCCGTATCAAGCTTGATATTAAAAAACATTCCGGATGCATTCGGGTCTTCAAACGGACACCGGTTACCATGCAGCCATGGAGTAAATAACACCTCACCTGCACCGGGTGCTGCATTCTTCACTGTGTCTGTCAGATAATCATACAGACTTTCATAGACACTCTCCTGACTCTGTGCCACATCTGTTTTTTCCAGATAGATTCCAATCTCATCCAATGCCAGATGCTCCTTGACCCATTCAAAACATTTTCCGGCTGTTTCCATTTCAGCAAAATAGTTAAATCTTCCAGTCTGCGCTCCCACAATGGCAGCTATCATTCTGTTAATATCCACAACCTGTCGGTCGGTAACTGTTGATACCCAGCCTGAGGTTCCTGAGTAAATATGTGTATCCCCCGGCATGGTGCACCCTGCTCCGACTCCGATGATTGTGGCATCTCCGCCCCCTCCGAATACCGGAGTTCCTGTAGTCAGCCCCAGCTCTGCAGCTGCCTTTTCTGTCAGTCTGCCCGCCTGCTCTGTACATTCAATCAGTCGAGGCAGATGTTCCGGCTTCACTCCGTACATACGACACAATGCGTCATTCCAGCCCTCCCTGCCGGGACGCGTGTCATACAGAAATGTAGCATATGCCGAATCTCTTGTCATGACAAACTCACCTGTACATCGACAGATCAGGTATTCCTTCACATCCAGCCACTTATGTACCCTTGCAAACAGTTCAGGTTCATTTTTCTCAACCCATTTATACTTCCAAAGAGGATCCTTCACACTGGTGGAAGCTGCATGATTAATACTCAGACTTTTCAAAAGCTTCCATACATTGCATCCTGATATCTTGATACCGGTTCCCATACAATCATGAAACTCACTTACAGCACGCTGATCCATATAGCTCATTGGTCTTCTGACTGCATTGCCCTGTTCATCGACTAGTACAATACCCTGCATTTGCGAGCAGAAAGAAATCCCGGCGATCTGCTCCGGCTTAATCTCTGTTTTCTCAAACAGCTCTTTTGTGGTATCGCACATTGCTCTCCACCACTCATCACAGTCCTGCTCCGCTCCGCCATTTTCGAAGATATACAGTCCGTAGCTTCCATAAGCACTTGCTGCAAGTCTGATATCCTGATCAATTCCGTAGAGACATGTTTTGACTCCTGTTGTTCCAAAATCGTATGCGACTACATATATCATATGCGCTCCTTATCTGCCCTGCCCCCAAGGCGTAACCCGTCACAATCCCATTGCTGCACTCATAAAGCTCATCATTTCCTTGATCATTTTCTCGTCATCCCCAAGGATATCCTCTCCACAATATATTTTCATACGCTCCTTGTAATACTCACAGCAATATGAGAACTGCAGCATCATCAGCAGATTATCAAAAAAGAACGCAAACATACGACAGTCCATATCTGATCGAACCTTACCCGTATCCTTCGCGTTCTCAAGCAGTCTGGTATATACTGCTGATGACATACTCTCTATTTCCTCTGCAAGCACTGCTGCATATTTCCTGCAGCTGCCGGAGGTAATTTCATTATACATGACATAGTAATTGGAATGTTTTCTTGAATGCTCAACCAGAGCACATATGACGCCGTGCATGCTCTCCTGCAGATCAGAGCTGCAGCCTGCAGCGGTATCCAGAACATCGCGCAGCAGATTCAGACTGAACCGGACGCACGCCAAAAAGAAACTGTCCTTATCTCCATAATATTTATAAATGACGCCTACACTGACCCCGGCTTTTTTTGCAATCTCATTGATATTTGCCCGATCCAGACCTGTCACAGCAAACTCATCAATACCGGTTTCCAGTATATGCGTCATTCTGTCTTCATCGAATTTCTTAAACATGCCTTCTCCACCTTCCCCATAGGTATTCACGTGAATCATCACTCACGTGTTGAGATTATCATATCACATGTTCAGAGAAATAGCAATTCTTTATAATGACGTTACAATAGATTTTGATTTCCATTTTCCCTGACGATACCGTATAATACTTGCGATCGCTGTAATGATCCATGTAAAGCCGGTAGAGTACCAGATACCCCAGACTCCAATCATCGGAATCGTAACCAGACAGATCGGGAAAATAACCCTGCCGGCCAGCTCAACAAATCCATTGATCATTGCATAGAAAGCATCTCCAGAACCATTCAGCAGACCCCTTGTCGTATAAATCATGCCAAGAGGGAAATACATCGTACTGGTAATCCGCAGAGCTTTGACACCCAGATCAATCACTGCCTGGTCATCTACAAACAGTCTCATGATATAGTATCCGAATGACCATGCGAGTATCATCATCACAATACTGAATATTAAAACAAGCAGCGTACTCTTGCGATATCCCTGTTTCACACGTTCCATTTTATTTGCCCCGATATTCTGTCCGGTAAATGTCGAAATCGCTGCTCCAATCGAATTAAAAGGCTGCTGTACCAGCTGTTCAATTCTGGATGTTGCAGTATAGGCAGCTACGACGCTCTCGCCAAAACCATTGACCACCGCCTGTAGTATAATACAGGATATCGAAATCAGTGCTGTCTGGGCAGCAATTGGAACTCCAAGGGCAATACACCGTTTTACGATTTCTGGATCGTATACAAAATACTGTTTCTCTATTGTAAAAAACGGAATCTTGATCTTGGCAAAAATAATGGAACCTGCAGCTGCTATCACCTGTGCAATAATGGTCGCATAAGCAACGCCCCGTACACCCATCCCAAATTTGATTACGAACAGCAAGTCCAACGCTACGTTGATGACACTGGCTACTACAAGAAAAATCAGCGGTGTTTTAGAATCACCCAACGCTCTCAGGACGGCCGAGATCGCATTATATGCTGCCACTGCTATGATGCCCGCACATGCAATCTGCATATAGGCCACTGCGTCATCCATGATTGCCGCCGGTGTCCGTAAAAGAGTTAAAAACGGACGTGCCAGCATCACACCCAGTATACTCATAATAATTCCCGTCACTGCCGTAACATAAATCGTATTCGCAATCGTACGTTTGACATACTCATCATCGCCTGCACCAAAATACTGTGAAATCAATATACCAATGCCGACTGACATACCCATACACAGAGAAAAAAACAGAAAATTAATAGACCCTGTCGCACCGACTGCTGCCAATGCATTTGAGCCTACATAATTACCTACTACTATGGAATCCACCATATTATAAAATTGTTGAAATATATTACCGATCAGCATCGGTATCGAGAACCTGACTAACAGTGAAATTTCTTTGCCGTTTGTCATATCCTGTACATACTTGCCTGCCATATTGACCATCCTTACCCAGTCTGCACTACTGTGCAAATCTATCATTCCGTATGATGAAACTATAACAAGGCAAGATTGGAACTACTATAACAGTATTCTATAAAAATATAACAAATCTATTCTGTCTTATTTCGATTCTTGATTTTTTCTGCGATTGCAATCACCTTATCCTGATTCTTCATTAACAATATGATGATCAGCCACAGTGCTGCAATTGTGATCACACTGAATAAATAATCTCCTGACAGTAGAAAATGTCCTGTCATACAGGCAGTTACAATCGGGAACAGACTTCCCAGTGCCACTGCGGCGGCAAATCCCTGATAGGACAATTGTGACTGTGCTGCCAGATAGGGAATGATTCCATTGGGAATGCCCGGCATCAGACAGCCTAATGCCACTGCAAAGCCCGGATTGACCGCCTGCAGTCTCTCGGTAAACCGATTTCCTTTAAATCTGGAAGATATTTTTTCAACAAAGGCTCCGCCCACATGCCTGGCAACTGTAAATACCACAACATTGGCTCCCACATAACCAACATAGCAGAACAAAGAAGCACGGAACATGCCATATACCGCTCCGGCAGCAATCTGGATCGGCATACCCGGTAACACAACGGAAACGACCTGCAGAAACTGAAGCAGAACGGTACATAGAAATCCATCCCATCGGCCTGCACCGGCAAGATACTCCTCTATCTGTTTCTCATTTCCACTCTTCAGCGCTGTAAGCAATCCGGGTATCATCGTTCCGAAAGACCTGTATAGAAGAAATACCACTGCCGCTGTAATTAAAATTATAGTGATCACTTTGATGATTTTATCTTTCAAATTGAGTCCTCTCATTCAAGTGCCTTGTTTTCTTGCCGTTAATACAACAGCCGAACGCGGTCCGATCATAATCGTACGTCCGGTCATGACTGCATCCTGGTAACTTACAATCTGACTGTTCGCGTAAGTATCCACCTCATAATACCAGTTCCAATCACCATTCAGCTCCGGAAGAGTCACACACTGCATCTCCCAATAGGCATTGATTGCCACATAGACAATGTCGTCCCTTTTCTTATCCCTTGTTCTGCCTGCAAACATCACGCCGACCAGCTTGCTTTCCCAGTCATACTCTTTCTGCCAGGGTTCAACCCCATGTGTACTGACAGGCGGAAATCCCAGTGAGCAGCACCCTGTATCACGTCTGATCACCTCATGCGCATGGCGAAAATGTATCATATGTTTAAAAAATTCGTACAAATCCGCATTTTTCTCTTTGAGACTCCAGTCTACCCAGGAAATCATATTATCCTGACAATATGCATTATTATTTCCAAACTGTGTATTTCCGAATTCATCACCAGCAAAGAACATAGGCGTTCCCCTGCTGCACATCAATACCACACAGGCATTTCGAATCATCCTCCACCGCAGCTTCATAACCTCCGGATCATCTGTCTCCCCCTCAAAACCGCAGTTCCAGCTATCATTGTTATTATTACCATCTGTATTGTTCCATCCGTTTACTTCATTGTGTTTTCTATTATAAGAATACAGATCATATAAAGTAAAGCCATCATGACAATCCAAAAAATTCACAGATGCATTACGTCCGCGAATTTCAGGCGGATACAAATCTGCAGAACCCGTCAGACGAAGAGCTGCTGCCTGCGCCTTACCGTCATCTCCCTTTAAAAAAGAGCGCAAATCATCTCTGTATCTGCCATTCCACTCTGCCCATCTATTCCATGAGGGAAAACTGCCCACCTGATACAGTCCGCCTGCATCCCATGCCTCTGCAATCAGCTTCGTATCGCCCAGTATCGGATCAAATGCAAGACTTTGCAGAATCGGCGGCTGGTTCATGGGAGAGCCATCCTCATTTCGTCCCAGAATCGATGCAAGATCGAACCGAAAGCCATCTACACGATAATTGACAACCCAGTACCGCAGGCATTCCAGTATCATGTCCTGTACAATCGGGTTATTACAGTTCAAGGTATTGCCACAGCCACTGAAATTATAATAATGCCCATCCGCTGTCAGAAGATAGTATATATTGTTATCCACACCCTTGAAGGAATAGAACGGCCCATTCTCGTTACCTTCTCCTGTATGATTGAAGACCACATCCAAAAATACCTCAATGCCTTCTTCATTCAGCGATTTAATCAGATCCTTTAACTCATTTCCTTCCCTGTTGAATTCAAGAGAAGAACTGTAGCAGGTATTGGGTGCAAAAAAAGAAGTTGTATTATAACCCCAGCATTCATACAGCATGTTACCGTCAATTTCCCTGCTGTTATTTGTCTCGTCAAATTCAAATACAGGCATCAGTTCCACACAGTTAATTCCTAACTCCTTCAGATAAGGAATTTTTTCCTTAACACCTGCATAAGTGCCGGGAAACTCTACTCCAGAAGAATCCGCTCTGGTAAATGCACGCACATGCAGCTCATAAATCACCAGATCCTCCATCGGGATCAGCGGCTGCTTGGCCCGTCCCCACTCAAAGGTATTTCTGACCACACGTGCTTTAAAAAAATCATTGTTTCCGGTGGGTTTGCCCCAGGTACTCTGTCCAACCACTGCACGTGCATACGGATCCAAAATATATTTATTCTTATCGAAAATAAGACCCTTTTCCGGTTCATTGGGGCCATAAATTCGATAGGCATATTCAAACTCCTCAATATTCAGATCGAACACCATCATGGAAAATACTTTTCCGATCCTGTACGCCGCCGGGAACGGAATGACTGCATACGGTACCATTTCTTTTCTCTTAAACAAACAAAGCTCCACGCCGGTCGCATGTTGTGAATGAATGGTAAAGCTGACGGCATACGGCATTGCCACTGCACCATTCTGGGAATAAAATCCCGGACGAATCTTGAAGCCCGCCACCACATCCAGTGGTTTTAAGCGTTCCCCACTTCTGATTAAGGCCTGCTGCATATAGTCTCTCCTTTATGAAGTGTATATTTTTTCTTACAATAAAGACCCATTAAAAGGATTCCGACTGACTCCGTAATATGAAAAATCAGTGCCGGAATTACCAGCCCCAGCTGAGAACCATTGGGCAGCACGACCGGAATCATGTCCTCCATGCCGTAACATGCTATATAGCCGCTGCTTAATATCAGACAGATCAATACGAGCCACTTATCTCTCAGAACTGCTCCGGTAATGATGATTCCCATAATCAATCCTATAAACATAGGGGCATACTTAAACACATGAGTGCTCGCATAAAATGTTCCGTACTCATAGGGAGACAGGTCACTCATCATCTCATTTACCAGCATTCCATAATAGTAACTCGATATATAATACAAAATCTGAACTCCGATCGTTACAAATCCCCAGATTACGATCATGACCCTGTCCAGATCATTTTTACCACGAATGATAATGACCACAAACAGTAAGACAATGCCCGTTTCCAATGCCATCTTGACATAAGGTTCAATAATAGAAAGTGACTGGTACAAGGTCACAAAATGCTCTGTAATCACAACCTTTAATAAAATCCTGATCACTGCCACAGAAATTTCTACCAGCACGTTCACGATTCCAAGTAATATCATAAAAGTCGGAAAATATTTCATTTTCTGGCTAGTGTTCATATACACCTCTTTCAAGCCGATAAGCTACTATTTTTATTATACAGGAAAACATAAAATAAACATACGAAAGCTGTAAATTATTACATTAAATTCATACACATAAACACAACATAACTGATATATACAATCAGCAATGTGATTCCCTGCCATCTCCGGAACCGCTCCCAGATCAATGCCGGAAGTATTGCAATCAGGCATACAAGAATACAGACCGGCATATCCAAAGAAATCATTTGTTCAGAAACCGGCAGTGCCTTTCCCGACACAACTGCACACAAAGGCATGATGACTGTCAGATCAATGATATTAGCACCTATAATGTTACCAACCGATAAAGAAGACTGCTTTTTCGTAATCGCTGTAATCGTTGTCACCAGTTCCGGAAGTGAAGTTCCCACTGCTACGATAGTCACTCCGACGATTCCCTCAGGAACGCCCATGATTGCCGCCAGTGCACATCCGTTATCCACCAGCAGATCTGCTCCCCATACAATTCCGATCACTCCAAGTATGAACTTGATCAGATTCAAAGCAACCGTCTTTCCTGCCGGCTTCTCTTTTTGCTTCTTTTCAGCGTTTCCGCCTACAGCTGTCATCTTCTTGGCACTGATCATATTCTCAACGATAAATAATATAAAAAGGCACAACATGACGATACTGGCACCGATAGACAATGCCCTGTTGTTCTCCTTTGAAAAAATCCAAAGACAAGTAACTGCACAGATCATCAGGATCCCTTTAAAGGTAATTTGAGTCCTCTTTACAACCGCAGGGAGACATAGCAATGAAATACCCATGATCAATCCGACATTGGCCGTCACGGACCCGACTGCATTTCCAGCAGCCATATCAACGCTTCCCTTGCCGGCAGCCATTAATGATACAATCAACTCTGGTAATGTGGTTGCCACACTGACAATCGTTGCCCCTATGATAAAGCTGGGAACACCGGATATCTCTGCAATCCATACTGCTGCATCCACAAAGAAATCACCTCCCTTGACAATCAAGGCGATTCCAATGATCAATAAGAAAATAATGACCCAAGTATTCATTTGTGTCCTCCACTATCATTCGTTTCTGCTATACGATAAAAGGAGACAATTCTCTCGAACTGTCTCCTTATGAAATACAATTCTAATGCGCAATCTTACTTATGCTTTGCCGTTAGAACCAAGTACATCTACGATCTTATGAGCAACCATATCCTTCACTGCCTGACGAGCCGGTTTCAGATACTGACGCGGGTCAAAGTGATCCGGATGCTCTGCAAAATACTTGCGGATATTTCCTGTCATTGCAAGACGGATATCAGAATCGATGTTGATCTTGCAAACAGCTAACTCAGCTGCATGACGAAGCTGTTCTTCCGGAATACCAACTGCATCCGGCATATTGCCGCCGTACTGGTTAACCATCTTAACGAATTCCTGAGGAACTGAAGAAGAACCATGAAGTACAATCGGGAAGCCCGGTAATCTCTTAATGCACTCTTCCAGAACATCGAAACGAAGTGGAGGCGGAACAAGAACACCCTTTTCATTACGTGTGCACTGGTCAGCAGTGAACTTATATGCGCCATGAGAAGTTCCAATAGCGATTGCAAGTGAGTCACAGCCTGTCTTATCAACGAACTCTTCTACTTCTTCAGGACGTGTATAGCTT
>CAYRJT010000018.1:15458-18357 GCA_964424675.1 uncultured Lachnospiraceae bacterium | reverse complement strand
CATATTGTCCTGATATCCCTTGTATTCGAAATTGCCGTCTGCCTCCAGCAAATCAAGTGCTGTTTCGGAGCCCATTGCCGCAGGTACATCCAGGGAATCCGGCAGCATACGTTTCTCTCCGGCAGGATTCTCCTTCACCTTGCTGTAGCATAACTGTGTAAAGATTGCTGCATCCAGAGTAAATCTCTGACCCATAAGGCGATATCCCTTTGCCTCTTTTGTTTTATCGGTCTTTCCTTCATCATCCATAAATACAACAGAATTGATCTGCGGCGGGTCTAACTCCCCCGTTAATTTATGAAATGTCTGGAATGCCTCCGTATTACTGATTAAATCTTCCGTTGTAATGCTCTCTCCATATGCTTGCTGAATCAAAGGCATATACTCATATACACCTGAATCATCACTTGCTCCGGCGAAGAAGGAGGTAACTGAGTAGATCTTCTCCCAATTCTCCATCGCCTGATCATCCAGTGCCAGCGTCATCAGAAGTGCACATCTATCAAGTACCTCTTCCTTCTGTGCAAAATTCCTGCGTCCATACCACATCATCGCGCGGAAATATTTTTCGAGATTCTCATCACCCTCGTAAAATCCTCTTGGTTTATACTGGGTATAATCCTCCAGTTCCCTATTTAACGGAGATTTTTCAATTGCCTCTGCATCTGCTACATACTTTAATTCCTGCTCTGCGACATCCTTTGCATAATCCGGAATCTCCACCTGATTTCCAATCAGTGTTCCGCCGACCGCAAAGAAAGTCACATTGATTTTCGCCGCCTCTTCCCACTCAGAGCCTTTTAATTCCTCATACTGACTGATGGAATTCTGGAGCATCGCCTGACTCATTTCCTTCACTGCATCAACAAGGTAAGTACGCTCTGTATTCTTCTGCAGCTTTGCAAAAAACAAATGATAGGTATGCATCATGGAATCTACCGTTACAAAACTTGGAATCTGCATATAACGATTTTCCTCGTAGGTTGTATAGAACTCGTTACCATTGGAATTAACCACAATGAATAAATCCTTCGCAAGCTGCTCCTTCATCGGATCCTGCAGATAGATACGGTCTGCATTATCAATATTGGACCAGTCTGCCTCTACATGATAAGCAGGTACAGAAGGCGTATAGTCCGGTATGACTGCGCCGGCATCCTCACCAATTAGAAACCGCCTGCTGCCAATTTCAGTGGAGCCTGCAAGCTTGTCGGTACTTGCTACTTCTTCTTCCTTCGCACCCGGTGTCTGTTCCGTACTCTCCTCAGCCTGATTATCAGCTGGGGTGGCCGGTGTCTGCGCCTTTTTGTTACAGCCTGCAAAAACAACGGATGCTGTGAGCAGGGTAAGAAGGCTTACAAGCAATATAAAATATTTCGTATGATTTTTCATCTTTAAATATCCTCCTGGTTTCATGATACAAATTGCTTCGTTGCTTTGCAACTCTCGCAATTCTCACTTACATAGTATCATATATTTCCCATCTTGTGACAAGATTTTTGTAATCAATAAAAAACCTGCTTTTCTATTAAAATCAGCAGGTTCTCTAAATATTTTGTTTCATTTTAATTTTATGAATCTTGATGAAACAAGGCCGCAATATAACGCCCAATGATAAAATAGGAATTGAAAACTCCATATCCACCGAAAATCCCTGTTACAAGCCTTCTCGGATTGGTAGATTCCTTGATACCGACTTCCTGAATCGACCAGTCAGCGCCCATGATGGCTAATGATGTGGCTGTAAACCATATACTCAGGAACCATGGCGCTTTGTGCTCTTTTCCTGATTTATGTAAACTAATCATCCATGTGACATTTGTAACAATCGCTATCAGCTGTCCTATGGTTGCTCCGGTACATCTGGCGCATACTGGAAACTGTTTTCCGTGATAGAAGAAGCTGCGCTCCGGCATCTGATGACAGCCACTGTTATTTCCCGCCACCCGCAACGCATAGAGCACAGATTCCTTAAAATCGATAGCCACAGGTCTGACACACATTGACTACGTGCGTCTTCGTGGTTGTCTTGGATTTTCCTTTTCCCATACCACATAATCCACACAGGATACCGGGTACATTAAATAATACATAACCTAAGCATGCCTTGCACCAGCCAAAACCCTTTGTCTTCGTATCTGTTGTCGTATTAGCGACCTGCTGCATAACCACCTGATTGCTTCCGCACTTTGGACAAATCATCTGTTTCTCCTCCTCGAGTTTGATTCCGTATGCAGATTTCTCTGCCATACAAAAAGTGTAGCAAACATTCGGTGTAAAAACAATTTACATTTGTCATGAATCCTTTGTCTGTATATGATGTCAGCAGTATCGTCCGTAAAGCTCCCTGATTTCACCTGATACCTGCTGCAGTACCTGCTGTGGTCCAATGATTTTCACGCCATCTCCAAGTGCAAAAATCCACCCCAGAAACAGCTTTGTCACAGCCACATTCACATTTACCGTGAAGTGTTCTGCATCTGCAGGAATCATCATAATGTCCTTGCCAAAGCGGTCAATCACGACATTTGCCAGTTCATTACGGCACTCGAGCCTGACAGTCTCAACCGTCCCCTCATACATGCCGTAGTATTTCTGTGTATAATTTGCAAGGTTCGTATCCTGAAAGGCCGCCTTTCCCTCACGCTTCTGCTCTACATTTTCAATCTTCAGCATCTTGTCCACACGGTAATGCTTGATTTTCTCTGCGTCAGCATCATAAGCAATCATGTAATAATTTTCATCATCCCAGCAAAGTGCCCACGGACTGACCTGATAATAGGCTCCGTCCTTACGAAGTTCCATTTCCTTCTTCACATTCCAGCCAAAATACTGAAACCGGATCTGTTCATTCATCCCGATTGCAGCATGAACGGCATCAATGTTATAGTAGATGCTC
>CAYRJT010000018.1:13605-15448 GCA_964424675.1 uncultured Lachnospiraceae bacterium | reverse complement strand
GCTCTCATTCATCGTCTTAACCCTGCCCGCCACATAGACCTGACGCTGCAGCTGCTTCGCATCATGTTCACTGGCAAGTCCCTCTAACTTCTTAATCAGCTCATTCGATTTTCTCTCTGTAATGAACTTGGAGGACTGGATGGCATCCACCAGAAGCTTCAGCTCCGCAGTCTCGAACTGCCTGGATGCCAGATGATAGAAATGCTGCTTTCCCCTCTGCTCTCCAATCACCTCGAAACCCAGCGCATCCATGGTCTCAAAGTCTGCATAGATGCTCTTTCGCTCAGCTGTCACATCACGCGCTTCCAGTGCAGCAATGATTTCCGGCATTGTGATTCCGTGATTTTCATCTGTCTTCTTCATCATGAGTTCGATGAGGTAAATCAGCTTCAGTTTTTGATTTGCACCTTTTGCCATACGATTCTCCCTGCAATTGAATGTTCATATTTAGCGATACATTCTATCTTGATCTGTCCCTTCGTAATGCAGTCAACGCCTCAACCTGCCGCTATACGATGCATCCAAGTTTTCTTGCTTCCTCACATAAATTCTCATAGAACTGCCCCATCTGATAGGCGTCCATCAGGGCATGATTGCATAACAGACTGACCGGTATCAGAGTCCTGCCCTCCTGCGTAAAATACCTTCCCCATGTAATCCTCGGATTGCTGTCTGCGGGCTGTGGAACAGGCTGTACGATTGCTGTATACGAAAGATTCGTAACGGTTGAGATAAAATACAACGATAACGCATCTTCCCCATCATCCAATGATGCCTGCTGTTTGGCAGTTTCCTGTTCCTTCCTTGCATATGGCAGGAACTCTTCAAACGGCATATCACAGTCCACTGAACAATAACAATAGCTGTGATCCTCCATAGCCACTGTATAAGATGGGATACACTTTTCATACTCAATGATCTCTCCATCCACGATTCTCTGCCGGAATTCCGGTATGGCATTGGCTGCTCTTGTCACTGCATACAGGAAGGACAGAAAAAACGGATGCTGCTTCTGCTTCGTCTGCTGCAGGAAATCCGTAATGTCCACGTTGACCGTCAGTCCCACGTAGGGATAAGGCATACTGTTAAAATAGTCAAACTGCTGCTTTCTTGTGTACTCGTTCATGTTAAGCTTGTGATATTTTATCATCTCGAAACCTTCTTTACGAATTGTTATAATACATATTAATAATAATCTCTGGCACCTGCTAATCTGCTGCCCACTTTCTGCAGCGGTCCAGTTTCGGCTGCGGATCAAAGCCATATTCCACGCCCATGGTACTTAACATTTCACAAGGAAACTCTGGACACTTACCACAGTGATCTAACTTTCTTCCTTCGCAGCAGGCCTTGACCCCGCACGTGCCCCAGCACGGCTTGTCAATCACCAGACAGCCCTGGCAGATTCCCTGCTCCTTCTTCTCACAACTGTTACATTCTACTCCACATCTTGATTCAAACATGATTTCATCCTCCGTATGATTGTATTGGGGTTTTCATGCCCCTTTACCTATATAGATGCAAATCATAATACAAAGTTACGGGTATATTAAAATTTTTCAAAATAATCATTTTGTTATGAAACAGCATCAATCACCTTCTGAAACCATACATCAGAAGGACGTTTTTCAGGCATATTTCTATAAAGGTATGTAATCTTACGGCGAATCTGCTCATCAAAATGATACCCCTTATCCTCATACTCCCTCTTTTCAATTGCCTGTCGTATCTTCTTCTGATTGCTGCTCTGTGTTTCACTGAAATGAATCCATGCCGCACAGCTGCAGGGATTTGCCGCATCAATCAAATTGCAGTGATCTGAAAAGAAGGCGTCCAAATTCAT
>CAYRJT010000018.1:0-13595 GCA_964424675.1 uncultured Lachnospiraceae bacterium | reverse complement strand
CTCGCCCGAAATAATAAACCCTTCAAAGCACCACCGGATATCTCGAGCATTTCCGCTGTCTCCTCCATGGAAAGTCCGAACATATCCACCATGGAAAATGCAATTCTCTGGGGCAGCGTCAGCTTCCTTGCCATCGCATAGAAGCACCCGTTCTGCAGACCCTGTATAGACTCCTCGACAAGTACAGCCTCCTCCGGTGCCGCCTCCGCAGCCGCCATCACCTTGCCCTCCTGCTCAAGTTCAGACAACTCTCCGAAGAAGTCCAGCTTCATATCCTGCTTCCTGCAGTCCATCAGGAACTGATGATAGCAGATCGTCCGCAGCCACTTCTTCAGAGCATACTCCTCCTTCAGCTGATCCGCCTTTTCCCATGCCGTAATGAATGTCTGCTGTGCCAAGTCCTCCGCCGCCTGCGGATGGCAGGTTAACTTCATGGCGTAGTTGTATATGTAGGTGCCATTTTCCTGAATTACCTGTTCGATTTGCATATGGGGTTGTCCTCCATAAAAAATTCTCTATCTGATGGAATCAATACAGACTGTCTCTCTTTCGTATCAATCCACACAACTGATTATATCTCTTCTGATTCCATAAGTTCTACAGCTGCTCTTGCTTACATGACAAAATGTGTTGTAATAAGGCTTCGCAGCCCTCGAAAACGTCACTGTAAGTAACATCAAAGACCCCGGTATACCAAGGATCTGCAATGTCTCTCGGGCGCTCAGAAAAATCCAGCAAACGGCTCACCTTGCCCTCCGGATCTCCGCCAAGCATCCGCAGCATATTACGGATATTTGCGCTATCCATTCCAAGCAGATAATCATATTTCTCATAGTCATCCCTGCGAAGCTGCACAGCTCTCTTTCCTTCACAGCTAAGCCCATGCTTCGCAAGCTCCTCCCTCGCCGGAGGATACACCGGATTACCCACTCCGTTCCAGATTTCCTCCGTACTGGTCGCCGCAGATGCAATGTGAAATTGGTCGGCAAGATTAGCTTTTGCAACCATATCCTTCATGACGAACTCAGCTATTGGGGAACGGCAGATGTTGCCGTGGCATACAAATAATATTTTTATCATACTTATTTTATCCTTTACGCTACTGCATTTACATTGATTAAAAAGTAATATGCCATTTCCCTGAGCGTCTATTTCCAATTCGCTCAATCTTTCCCTTTTCTTGTAGTCTTGGAAGAATTCTCTTAATTGTTCCAAGCGTTATTCCTGTTATTTCGTGAAGCTGTGCCTGTGTCACTTCCGGATTACTACGAATTACATCAATTACTTTCATCTCATCTTTTGTCAATCGAATAGTCGCACAATCAGTCGCATTAGTTGCACTATTAGTCGTACTATTAGTCGCACTTTTTGTATTTGTATCAATTGCATCTTCTTTAAATGGAAATACTACCTTAATAAAATGCTCCGATATTTTGAAAACACTCTTATCATAAGCCTTCAATATCCTACTCATGCCAGATTCAAGTTGTTCAACTGGTCCTGCACCCCTAAAAACTTGTATACTTATTTTGAAAGAATAATCATCATTTCACCTGGTGTAACAATGAAATCTCTAACTGGATAATGCTTTTGATTTCCTGTAACAAGATACGCATCATCATCTCTTTTTTCCATTGCAACTTCATAAAACACTAAATCATCCATATCAATTAAAATCTCACCAGTTGGTTGCGGAAACACCTCTATTCCAAATTCTTTTACTGCCATAAGTACCATTTGAATGGATTCTTCTTTAAAATGGAATTTTGCCCTGTGTAGTACCTCATCATATTCTACAAGAATATCCTCATGATACAACGGTATGATTTTTCCTTCAACAACAGCACGTAATACTCCTACTGTAGCTGCATCAGCATTTTTAGACAGAAGAGCCGAAATGATAACATTCGTATCTATTACTGCATAGCATACCATTCATCTACCTCTTTTTTCTATCTGCTCTTACAGCTGAAATTTCAGCATTGATTTCCTCAAGAGACATTTCTGGCACATCAGCAGCCTGACTGCGTAAATCTTCAAAAGCTCTCATTGCTTCCGCTCTGGTAACTGTATTCTCAGGTAATCTTACATCAAACGGAATCCCTTTTACCATTTTACTTTTATTCATAAACATACGAAAAGCTGTAGGTAAATCCATCCCCAGTGCTTCATAAATTTCTGCTACTTCCTGCTTTAATTGTTTATCTGCACGAAATTGAATCAGTGTTTGTTCTGCCATATCGATTCCTCCTTACATTCAAAATATATTTGTTTTGCATGTGTTTCTACTTATATTATATTCCAAAATATTAAAATAACAACAGGTAAAATTGTAAAATTTCTATATAAAAATGCACCGTAAGTACAAGTTACTTTTTCACTCTACAAACAGTGCACTAATTTATGCATTAAATTCGGTTCAGAAGTTGTGAGTCGGAACTATTCTAAATGAAATATCCATAAATTTAAAAATTGCATCATAGAATTTTTTGATATCTTCATTTTGTAAATAAATCTGCTTATCTTCATCACGATATCCTATTCCAAATTTATCAAACTTCTGAAAATCTTTTTGCTTAACCACTCTTCCGCCATTATGAACCACCATGTTTCTTGCATCGCGAATAGCTGTAATGTATTCCCATTTTCCTGTGGTAAATCCACTCTACAAGATAATAGCGTTCCACTGGTCATTGCTCTAATATTATCTTCTTTACCATAAAATCATGAAGCAATAAAGGCATTAGGTTTCCCCCATGCCTGCATTCATTACTGCTTAAACAGCAATCGTATAATGTTCCTTTAATCCATTCATCATGCTATATTCAATACGTCCTTCATTTTGTAATCTTCCTACAACAATACCGGGAGCAATATCAATCTCTTTGGCAAAGGAGCAGACTTCTGCCTGTGAAATGTTTTCATCGCTAACGAACTTACTAAATAAATCAGATGGAATCAACATATCACTTGACCATGCATCTGCATTCTTTTCATCCTCTTCGGAAGTACCATCTGGCTGTCCTACATGACCTAGCACAATATGGGCAATTTCATGGAATAAACTAAACCAAAACTTATCCGCATCTTTTCCTCTTGCTGTTAATCCAACAACTATCTTCTTACCATCCATAAATGATGCACCCTGTAAGAACGAACCTTTTAGATGTGGCAAGAAAACTAACGCAATACCGCAGTCAGCTAATACAGACTTCAACTTTGGACAAAATATAGCTGGTTTTGATAATGTCATTTTTCTAATTTCAGGAATTGCAGAAACCAATGCCTTTATATTAATTGGTGCTGTATCAATGTCTCTGGCTTTTATTTTTGCTTCCTGTGCCCAAGCCATAAGTGCAAAATCACTCTTCTCCGTTACAGCCAATCTTCTGCATGCAATTCTTGTTATTTGATTACTCTCCAACAATTGTAATTCAACAACTTCAAAATACTTTCTCAAGTAAATTACTTTTTCTTTAGAATCTCTTGTTTCTGGCACCCATCCAAATTTAGCCATCTCGTTATAAGGAAGTTGTTTTGCTAATGCTTCATCTGCATCCATTGCATTTTCATTTTGAACCTTAACCAATTTTTCTCTATATACAGATTCCATATTATTCCAGAACTTAGCAGGTACACCAAGTACCATTTCTAATCTGACAGCTACTTCAGGAGTCAGCTGAACTTCTCCATTTATCAATTTACTAATATGTTTTTCAGACAAATCCATTCTAGCAGCAAACTCTTTCTGACTTAACTTTCTGTCACCTAGTTGCTCCTTTATTGTCGCTCCAGGTGGTGTTGCAACAAAACTGCGACTTCTCACCATAGTGCTACCTCCTATTCATATTGCTTCTTATTAATGATAATCAACGATCTCCAAAATATGTGCTATTTGAATTTCATTACCATGTTTTTCAAATACTAATCTATACGGATGCACCAAGTCCATAGCATACTGTCCCTTCCGATTGTTGGTTAACGAATGACATCTACCAATATGAAATTGAATCATCATTTCGATAGTGTCTGCAGCCGTAATTTCATCAATACGCATTTGAATTTTTTCTGCCATTTCCTTTCCATAAGATCGTTCGGCAACCTTGGCATCCGTACAAACCTTTTCTAGCTTATTGTTCTTGTACGTAATGTCCAATCCATCACCTCTTTCTTTTATTTACCTTTGAGGTAAATTCATTATACCATCAACTGCTCTTATAGTCAACTTTTCTATTTACCTCACAGGTAAACTCTGCACCATGTTGAGTGGTAGTCGCAAATTTTGCGACAGTTGAATCGTCAAGCTCTTCTTTCAATGTATTACCAATATGCTTACCAATTGTCTTTACATCTCTATCAAACAGTTCTGCCATCTGGTTTCTGGTTAGCCAGACAGTCTCTTCATCCCACGAAACCGGAACGTCTAATATCAGATTCCCATCCTGAAAAACTAAGACTTCATTCTTCATGCTCTTCTCCTTCTCTGTTCGTATTTATTACCGCATAACATACCATTCATCTACTTCTTCTTTCTATCTGCCCTAACTGCCGAAATTTCAGCATTTATTTCCTCAGGAGACATTTCTGGTACATCCGCAGCCTGACTGCGTAAATCTTCAAAAGCTCTCATTGCCTCCGCTCTTGTAACTGTATTCTCAGGTAATCTGACATCAAACGGAATACCTTTTACCAATTTACTTTTATTTATGAACATGCGAAAAGCAGTCGGTAAATCCATCCCCAATGCTTCATAAATCTCTGCTACTTCCTGTTTCAATTGTTCATTCAAAAGTAAACGCCCCTGCATCTCTGCAAGGGCATCATAATTTCATATTATATCAAATTTTTCGTCTCTACTCCGTCATTCATAATCTTTCTGTAGTTTCTCCCTTTTCCACCTGCCGCAAAGCATATACAAACACTCCATCTTCTTTGTTGTCGATATGAAAAAGAAAATTCCGGCTAATTTATACTTGACTTTTTATAGCTGGTCTCCTACTTTAAATACATTCCGTTCTATTTCTATACTCTTTATACTAGCAATCTAAACTATTAACATCCAGCAAAAACTCTTTCACCCCCATCATGACATAACCATTGTCATCACGTCTTGGCTTCATGCTTTTTTCTACCAGAATAATTTTCTTGAAAGAATCATTTGCTTTGCCAAAGGATCTGGTTTCCTGTTTGTATTTCTCCTCATCAGGAATTGCATAAGCTGATTGGAGATAATATTTTTTGCTACCGATAGTGGCAATAAAATCAATTTCTAATTGCTTTCTTGACAAATCTATTGTGCTTTCGATTAATCAGCCTATCAAGATAGGTATCTCTTCTTATTTCCATTCCATTACCTCTTCAATAAATATTTTTTCCAATTAAGGCAAAAATATTGATCAGGAATTTCACTTTTACTATAATTCTGCAAATCTGACTCTCCAAAAATATTGGTAAATCGTTGGTAAAATTGAAGAAGGAACACAGGAAATGCCCCTTTCGATTCGCGCGGTACTGGTTACTTTTGCATGCGTAACATTTTCTTTTTTCATTTTATCAAGAACACTGTTCGTTGCCTTAATCAATGAGCAATATCCATAATAGTTCCTCCGTTCGTTTTTCTTTATTGTAACAAACGAAGGCGCATTGCAAAATGACAGGGGCATTCTCCTGTCATCAAATATAATTCAGATTTTAATCTAAACCACTTAGCAACATCTCGTCAAATCGCGATGGTTCTTGAACTTGCTCAAGAACATGCTGTATCTTGTACAGCTTCTTGCCCTTGTGGACAAGAAGTATGCTCTCTGAACACTGCCAATTTCAAAACAGCATATACAAAACTGAAGGCTTCCTTTTGAATCCTAATCGCAGCATAAGTTGGCGGCAAAACACCTTTTGCCCCCCAGCATGATTATGTTTGCGCGATATACTTTGCTAGAGTATCATACAATAGACTTGGTTCAATGGGCTTTGCCAGATGTTCTGTCATGCCTGCATTTTTGCTGTTCTCCCGATCAGTGTCAAACGCATTGGCTGTCATGGCAATAATTGGTATTGATTTGGTATCCCCACGATTCAATCTACGGATTTGTCTTGTAGCTTCCAGTCCATCCATAACAGGCATACGAATATCCATCAATATGGCATCAAAATGTTTTTCCTCTGATTCCGCAATCAGCTTCACGCCTATCGCTCCGTTTTCTGCACAGGTCACAACCATGCCCCTTGCCTCCAATAACTTTGTTGCAATCTCTGTATTAAGAGGATGGTCTTCACAGAGCAGAACATGACGACCCTTCAATAGATCGACTGTCTTGTTTTTTTGCATGAAATCTGAATCCTGATAATCATAAACACGTTCAAAATTAAGGTAGACTGTGACCTTTGTGCCTTTTCCAAGTTCACTTTCCAGCTGAATCTGACCGCCCATCAATTCCACAATATTTTTAACGATTGAAAGCCCCAGTCCCGTTCCAGCATAATTGCTGGTGATTGCTGTGCTCTCCTGTGCAAAAGGCTCGAAAGCTTTTGGCAGAAACTCTTTGCTCATGCCAATTCCATTATCTTCTATACTAATCCGATCATATGCAATCCCATCTACCCGTTTGAGACACTCGATTTCCATACGAATTTTACCACTAGGTGATGTGAATTTAATGGCATTGGACAACAGATTCACAAAAATCTGCTCCATTCTCATTCTATCAATATTGATATACTCCAATTCTGCATGAATGGGAATGCACTCAATCGTAATATGTTTGGAATCCGCCATGGGTGCTACAAAACCAAGAACATTTTTTATTAGTTCTTTTGCCAGAACCACTTCATAATTTAAAACCATTTTTTTACTTTCAATCTTACTCATATCCAACGTATCATTAATCAGTGAAAGCAAATATTGACTGCTATCCTCAATTGCTGCGAGATTATCCTGCATCTCCTTTGGAAGATCTGGGATATCCTTGGACAACTGAGTAACACCAATAATCCCATTCATTGGTGTACGCATATCATGACTCATACGGGCAAGGAATTCGGTCTTGGCATTCACCGCATTCCGGGCTGCATTCAATGATTTTTCTTTTGCATGCTCCTGCTCAATAAACACCTCATTTACATCAATACGTGTCATTAAAAATGTTTTTTGTTCTCTGTGCATAGATGTAAACTGTAACTGTTTACGACGCAATTCTCCATTTGATTCCCGTATGCTGTAGTTTATTTTATAATCTTTTTCATTTTGTATCTTTTCCAAAATATTATCTATTTTACAATTTTTAAGAATTCGTTCTCTATCCTCTTCTACCACATGTTCTCGAATGACTTCTTCCATTCGTTCCTCAAACTCCTGATTGGAATGGAAGTAACGCTTCTCCTTTTCGTAGCTATAGTCCATAGCGCAGTTATTAATACCATCCACCACAACGACACGTTCAAAATCGGCTTTTGCCACAGTGTCCATAATCATCTTCATGACCTGTTCATCTGTAATATCATGTGCCGCAACAAATGCAACTACATCATTATTTTCAGGGTTTTTCATTAAATGAACATTATATTGAAGCCAGTGAATATTATCCCCTGGTAATTTTCGTGTAATTTTCTCAGACAAAGTATACTCTCCACTATTGAACAACTCTAGGAGAGCGAAACAATTAAATGCTTTTTGATACTTTTTTCGTGTCCTTCCTTCTGTAATATAACTTGCATTTTCAGAGAAATAAGAATCTGCATTTCCTTTCTCAATCCATTCCATCACAATGGGTAATGCACTCTTTCCTTCTATAATTGCATTTTTTGTCAGATTGATTTTCATTGATCCTATACTGGATTCCTGAATCGCTGCGCGGTAATTGATTTCCTCTTGAAATTTTCTGACTGCTTCCTTTTCACGGGTTACATCACGTCCTGCTCCAAACGCCTTGATTGGTACTCCATGCTCATCAAATACAGTTGTGTAAATCACCCGTTCACACCACCAGCCAGCTTCATCCGTGGTCTTGTACCATATATCCTCAGTAATTTCTTTCTCGCCCTCCTTAAGTCTCTTAAATATACTATAAAAAGTGGAAAGGCTATCCTCTCGTACATATCCCTGTTTTACTGTAGACTCTACATAGTTGGCAATGGAATAACAGTTTTGCTTTACTCTGGAAGAATTTGAGACCACCGTTAGAAGATCTTTCTGAATGTCATACTCCCATACATTGATACCTGCGCTCTTAATTGCCACAGCATAGCGTATCTGCTGTTCTTCTCTCTCCTGCTCCAATCGTTTTACTTCATCTATATCGGAAAATACTGCATGAAACTCAGGTCTACCCTGTTCATTTAACAAATAAGCTGCATTCAGACGTATATAACGAGACGGTGCATTTTTACATTTAATTCGATAGGTCAGCGTCAGATCAGATTGGGTTCGAATGGCTTCCTCCATTGCTTTAGATACATAAGATATGTCCCTGTCATCAATAAGATTTAACGCGTTCTCTTTGTTAAATGCATCTCGTTCTTCTCTTGTATATCCTGTCAGTTTACATAGACCATCACTATAATATTGTGTTTCTATACGCTTATCCACAACTTCGTATACCACAATTGCACCCGGAATCGTATTGACCAGCATCTGATATTCCTGCAATGTATGCTGTGCCTCCAATTGCAGTTCTTTTAGTTGTCCCTGTGTCTTATTCAGCATGCTATGGTAAAGACTACCTACTTTAAACCTATCAAATTCCATCGTTTTATCTCCCGTTGTCCATTAAGCAAATATTATAATCACGGTCCAGATGCGAAAGGAAAACTTTCATATCTGTGTTCTATTTTCAGATACCTCTTCAACACTTTTTGCTGCGCACAGCAACCTCCGCACAAACAAGCGTCGCTATCGCTTCTGCGTTTTCCTTTGTCAGCAGAAAAAACATCCCGTCATGATCGCGTATGTTCCTTACAGGAAAGCTTCTCTATTTCTAATTGAAAAACCGATACAGTATTGATCATCTTTTCATCAAACGTCCATTGTTCTTTTCCTGTAAGCGTTTTCATCAGCTCAATCAGTCCCGCTTTCTTACTTTCATAGTCATTCAATTCACTGATAATGCCTGTACCTATCACACTTTGATAGCCTGCTGAAAAATCACAGGCAATATCCGCTTCCCACATTTCAAAAGCTGTATCAAGTTCAAATCCGACCTTGGGACTGCGTCTGATCAAATCAACCTTTCTTCCCTCTTTGGCACTATGAAAGTACATGATTCTTGTATGATCCTTATGAACATAGCCAAAATTCAAAGGGACGATATATACCTCTCCATCATCCTGAAAGCCAAGTCTGCATATTTTGCTCTTACTGATTATTTCATCGATCTTTGCATCATCTGCAACTTCTCTGTCTTTTCTTCTCATTGTACCTGTCCTTCACTTACACATGCTGCATCCTGTAGCCCCATTTATACTAACTTGGCGTATGTCTTTGCCTCATTTACTTCCTTCCAGCCTATTGTCTCATAGAATTTTTGCGCTCCTTCATTTTCATCAAGGACAAATAGCGCCAGTTTATGGATGTTCAGACTGCTCATTTTTTGCTCCGTTAACGCCAAAAGCTGTGATGCAATTCCCTGCTTTCTGTAATTCTCCTTTACAACCAAATGATAGATGTAGCCTCTTCTTCCATCCTCGCCATTCAGAACTGCACCAATCATAGTTCCGTGATCCTCGGCGACAAAGCTCAGCCCCTCATTTCGTAAAATGCACTGGCGTATGCCGCTTTCAGAATCTTCTCCATTGTCATGCATTCTGACACCGGAAGTTCCCTGCCACATCTGAAGCACTTCTGTAATATCTTCTGTTGTAAATGTTCTATATTGAATGAATTGTCCCATTCGGAAACTCCTTTGTCACTGCCAGACTTCTTGCGGCTTCCAGTCTGCGGTTTGATACCTTTTCCTCCAGCATTTCCTCTTCTACCAGCTGCAGGGCATCTGTCGGGCACGTTCTGACGCATGCAGGTCCACCCGGCACATTGGCACACAGATCACATTTATTGGCTATGACACGTTCACTTCCGTCAATCTGTTTTTCACTCTTGGTCGTAACCATATCAATTGCGCCAAACGGACATGCCTCCATACAGCTCTTACAGCCGATACAGCTCTTTGTATCCAGATATACACTATGATTCTGTATGGTTATACAGTTCTTCGGACAGGCCGCCATGCAGGCGGGGTCTTCGCAATGCTTGCACTGTACAGGCACAGAAATCTTTCTGGTTTTCACCATGTGTAATCTGGGATTAAAATCGTATCCGTCCGGATCGATTTCAAATATTCTTCTGCCCTCATGTGCAATGACACAACTAATCATACAGGTTCTGCAGCCTATACACAGATCCGGATTTCCTTTTACAAAACGATTCATTATGCCTCGCCTCCCTTCTGACTGATATCAATGCCCATTTCCATACGAATTGCTTTATAATTGGCCTGTACACACCGTTCTGCCCACTCCTGATCCTCAATCTTGTCAACCCGGCAGGCACAGTATTTATACTCCGGTGTCCGGCTTTGCATATCCAGCTGTCCGATGGTCAGCTCATTGCATGCCCCGATCCACCACTGATAGGTCATGTAAATAGAACCCTTTTTCACACGGTCGGTCGGCTTGCATCTGGTCATACATTCTCCACGCTTGGAGGTCACCCAGACAAGCTCGCCCTCCTTTAGCTGCTTCTCGGCGCAGTCCTCCGGATTCATCTCTACCCACCCCGGCTCATCCTCCAGGTTACGAAGCGTACGGCAATTTCCGGTCATCGTCCGGACAGAATAATGACCTACCTCACGCACGGTAGACAATGACAGTGGATATTCATTTTCTTCCTGCTCATAGACCTCTTCATACTCCACTCCGATGAAAATGCCTTTACCGTCCGGGTGTGCAAATTTGCCGCCCTTATGCAGATACGGAGTTCCCTTGTCGCTTAGTTCCTTACTGTAGCAGGGCCATTGTACACCTCCGTACAGCTCCATCTTCTCATAGGTTGCTCCCGTGAATTTCGGGCACAGATCAATCATCTCGTTCCAGATTTCCTCTGACGATTCATAATGCATCGGATATCCCATTGCAGTGGATACGAGACTGATGATTTCGCAATCTGTTTTGACATCTCCCATTGGTTCAATGCATTTGCGTACACGCTGGAATCCACGGTCACAGGAGGTATAGACACCTTCTGCCTCACCCCATGCCGTAGAAGGCAATATCGCATCTGCATAGGCAGAGGTTCTAGAGAAAAAGCAGTCCTCTACAATAACGAAATCAATCTTGGACAGCGTTGCACGGATTTCTGCCGCGTGCGGGTCAGACTGTACTGGATCTTCACCAAAGATGTAATAGGCGTGCAACTGTTTCTTCGGGTCTTTCTCTGCCAGAACAAATTCCGGCACACGGGTCAGCTGAATACCGACCTGGTCAGAAAGCTTCACGCCCCAAGCCTGTTCAAACTTCTCTCTGATAGCGGGATCCGTCACGTTCTGATAACCCGGATATTGATTTGGCAGATCTCCCATATCACACGTACCCTGTACATTATTCTGTCCACGTACAGGACCGACGCCTGTGCTCGGTCTGCCGAAATTACCTGTCATCATTGCCAGATTGCAGCAGCTCTCTACGACGCTGACACCCTGTCTGAACTGGGTAATTCCCATGCCCCACAGGATGACGGAATGCCGGGAGCCTGCATAAATGCGTGCTGCCTCACGGATGTCCTCAGCCGGTACACCACAGATTTTCTGGGCATATTCAGGCGTATACTTTTCCATGACCTTTTGATATTCTTCGAAGCCCTTGGTGTTCAGTTCTATGAAATCAGGGTCAATCAGATTTTCTTCTATAATTACATGTGCAATGGCATTGGTCAGTGCAAGATTCGTGCCGCCCTTCAGCTGCAGATGAATGTCAGCGATTCTCGCTGTTTCAGTCACACGCGGGTCGATGCAGATGATTTTACACCCTTTCTGCTTTGCCTTGACAATCCGGCGTGCTACGATTGGATGTGAGGTTGCTGCATTATAGCCAATGTTGAAAATCACCTCGGCATTCTCGATCTCCGGTACGCCAAGTGACATCGCACCCTCGCCGATGGATGCCTGACAGCCTGCTACGGATGCAGCATGACAGACACGGGCACAGTGGTCGATGTTATTGGTTCCTACACAGGCACGTATGAATTTCTGCATCAGATAGCCTGCCTCATTTCCGGGGCCTCTGGCTGACGCAGTTCCCATGATGGCATCTGCTCCGTATTCTTCCTTGATTCTGTTCAGGTTGTCTGCAACAAACCGAATGGCTTCATCCCACTCAACCTCTTCTAGCGGACTGCTTTTTCCGTTTCTTCGAATCATTGGTTTCCGGATACGCTTCGTCAGAATCTGTGGGTCATTCAGATAATCCCAGCCATAGAAACCCTTCAGGCACAGCTTGCCCTCGTTGGTTCTTCCGTCAAGTGCTTTTGCTTCCAGTATTTTGTTGGCTTCTGTATCCACGACCATACCGATCTGGCAGCCGCTTGCACAATATGCACAGGTTGTCTGTACTTCCTTGATTGCCATACTATTGCCCTCCTTTTCGATACGTGGTATGTAAGAGATGATGTGCCTTCTCGCTGTTTGGTTTTTCCAGATAATCCGCATACAGCTTTTGTATGTTTGGATTCTCATGGGACTTCCGAAGCGGCAGCTTTTCGTCATAGGAAAGGATTGCGGCACGTCTGTTGGCATATGCCTCCGCCCGGTCTGCATCCAATAACAGCTTCGGCTGTCCACCTCCACTGACACAGCCCTCCGGACATGTCATAACCTCTATAAAATGCAAATCACAGGTTCCCTTTGCCACCTGTTCCAACACCTCTATAATATCTGTAAGTCCTGAAATGATCCCTACCTTCAGGGTCAAATCTCCTGCCTGCACCTTTGCCGTTCTGTGTCTCTTCGTCCCTCGTACATCCGTCACATCCACACACGGAATCTGCTGTCCTGTAATCAGCTCGTAGCCTGTACGGATGGCGGCTTCCATGACACCACCTGTGACTCCAAAGATGACGCCTGCTCCGGTATAATCACCAAGCGGTTTATCAAATGTCTCCTCCGGCAGAGCATCAAAGTCAATCCCCTGTTCCTTGATCAGCCAGACCAGTTCTCTTGTCGTCAATACCACATCTACGTCCTGATACCCACTGTCCTGCATCTCCGGACGACTGCATTCAAACTCCTTACTGGTGCAGGGCATCACTGATACGCTGTAGATGTCAGCCGGATTCAGACCATTTTGCTTCGCTCCATAAGTCTTCTGCACAGCCCCCTGCATCTGCTGTGGACTCTTGCAGCTGGACAGATGGTCTGTCAGCTCCGGATAGGTACGCTCTATAAACTGTACCCATGCCGGACAGCAGGAGGTGAACATTGGCAGTACACCGCCTTCCGTTACCCGTCTGATCAGTTCCGTACCTTCCTCCATAATTGTCAGGTCAGCGGCAAAATCGGTATCATATACATAATCAAAGCCAAGTCTTCTCAGTGCAGCAGCTAACTTCCCCG
>CAYRJT010000017.1:0-18459 GCA_964424675.1 uncultured Lachnospiraceae bacterium | reverse complement strand
AAATGGATATAACAAGCCCCTCCTAAGGGCTAGTTGTAGGTTCGATTCCTACTGGAAGCGTTATTTAGTAATCTATTTTTTGGAGGAAGTTATATGCAGAATAAGATTGTCGCAATCGTTGGGATGTGTGGCTCCGGCAAATCAGTAGTAACGAATACTTTTGTAGAACAAGGCTGGAACATGGAGTACTTTGGTAAGATTACAATGGATACATTGGCTGAGAGGAATATGGCGGTGACTCCTGAAAATGAAAAGATGGTTCGTGAGGGCCTTCGAAAGGAGTATGGTCCGGATGCCTATGCAAAGAAGCTGCTGCCCATCATTCGTGAAGATGTGAAAAAGGGAAATACAGTATTGGATGGTTTGTATTCCTGGTCAGAATATACTTATTTGAAAAAGAACCTTGATAGTGATTTCATCGTACTTGCAGTCATTACAAATAAAAAGGACAGGTATCTGAGACTGACAACCCGTGAGATCAGACCTCTGACAAATGAACAGGCAGAGGCCAGAGACATTGCAGAAATTGAAAATCTGGAAAAGGGAGGTCCTATCGCTATGGCAGATCATTTCATCATGAATGCAGGCAGTGAAGCAGATCTGAAACAGGCGACACTAGATTTTATTCAGTCATTATAAGACGGAAATCCAGAGGATAAACATATGAACTATATCGTGTTTGACTTGGAGTGGAACCAATCTTCTGATAAGAGAGACAAGGACTATGGGTTACCTTTTGAAATCGTGGAAATTGGAGCAGTCAAGTTAAATGATAAAAAAGAGATCATCGGTGAATTTAATCAGCTGGTAAAGCCACAGATCTATCAGACGATTCACTATATGACAACGAAGATTATCCATATTGATAAAGAAGAGCTGGACAAGGGGAAACCGTTTGCTGAGGTTGCCAAGGAATTTCTGGACTGGTGCGGACGAAATTATATTTTCTGTACCTGGGGAACACTGGATCTGACAGAGCTGCAGCGAAATCTGTGTTATTACGGTATGGATGAAATATCAAAGGGACCGTTGCTGTATTATGACATACAGAAATTCTTTTCCTTTGCTTATGAGGATCGTAAGATCAGGCGGGCATTGGAATTTGCGGTTGATTATCTGAAGATAGAAAAGGATATTCCATTTCATAGAGCATTCAGTGATGCGTACTATACTGCGAAAGTATATGCGCAGATCAGTAACAAAGAAGTAGAGAGATATGTATCCTATGATGTATTTATGATACCAAGGAATAAACGGGAGGAGATACACAAAACCTTCCCCACATACTCAAAATATATATCACGAGAGTTCGAGAATAAAACAAAAGCCATAGTAGATAAAGAGGTATCTAATACCAGATGCTACGCTTGCGGCAGGAGGACAAAAAAGAAAATCAAATGGTTTTCTGTAAACGGAAAACATTACTATAGTTTATCTTATTGCAAGAAGCATGGATATCTTAAAGGAAAGGCTCGTATGAAGCGGGCAGATGATGGCAATATCTACGTCATCAAAACATTGAAATTAATCTCACCGGAAGACGCATTGTTAATACAGGAGAAACAAGACAAACTACGGCAGCAGCGTTCGGAGAAAAGAAAACAAAAAAAGGAAATGATTTGAGTCATTTCCTTTTTTTGTGCGGTAAAACAGGAACGACCAGTCATTATGATCAAAACTTCAGATTGTCATAACGGGAAGGTATCCTGCGTCTTCGTTTCCGCTTCTTCTTTTTTGAGAAGTATACATTGTTCAGTATGGCACGTACTACGAACATAATAAATATGACACCGGTAATGACTAAAACGATGATGACTATCAGTCTGACGTTGACAAAAATAATCTTATTGTCCTTTTCTACAGGTGTCGGAACTTTTGTATTCGTATCATTGATAATTTTTGAAAACTCAAATTGTGCAGTCTGTCCGGTAACAAAGTCTATAGACGTGGAGCCAACATAGGCATCTCCGAAATAGTAGGACAGGGTCGCTGCGGAGTGGGGATTTTGAGTTGTGTATTGTATTTCAGGGACAGCATCGGTAAAGACAGCTGACTTTGGAATTAAAATGCTGCCGGAGGTATTGATGGTCAGCAGTGGTTTGGAGCTGCCAAGGATATCCATGTTTGTGTGAAAGAAATTATCACTATCCATCGTATAGCCAGTTTCATTGGCGGCGATGTTCAGTGTTTGAAAATTATCAAATCCATAATGAAAGAGTTCTATGGTATCCAGAAACTGATTCGGGCTTTCTTCTTTCATGATGACACAGATCAGTTTTAATCCATCCTTTTCTGCACAGGTCACGAGTGTCTGGCGGGCTTCATCTGTGTATCCTGTTTTTCCTCCAACGACATATTCATATTCATATTTGAGTCCGGGCAGTAGTAAATGGTGGTTGGTCAATGGCCGCTCTTCGACCTGTTTGTTGGTCGGTGGAATCGTGTATCTGGTGGTACCGGATATCTTTGCAATAATTTCATTTTTATAGCATTCTCTGGCTATCAGAGCCAGATCATAAGCAGTCGTATAGTGATCCGGATCAGGGAGACCATTTGCATTGGAGAAATGTGTTTCGGTACAGCCGATGGCAGCAGCTCTGTCATTCATCATCTGTACAAAGGAAGCCAGATCGCCGCCGACATGCTCTGCAACTGCATAGGCGACTTCATTGGCTGAGCCGAGCAGAATCCCGTAGAGACACTGCTCCATCGTCAGCTGTTCTCCGACATCAATACCAATGTGACTGGAGTTGCGCTCGATGCCAAAAATAGCATCATTGGAAAATGTCACCACTTCATCCATGGTTGTATTTTCACAAGCAATCAGAGAGGTCAGCAGCTTGGTCGTGCTGGCAGGATAAAGTTTCTCATGTACGTTTTTTTCATACAGGATAACTCCGGTATCGGCATCCATCAGAATCGCTGAGGATGCGCCGAGCTTTGGTCCCTTTGGCCAGCCTGGAATATCATCGGTGGCGATTGGGAGTGTCTTACGCAGTTCAGCTTCTTCGGCCTGAGTGATGGTCGATGGGGTGAGCACAGCGTAGACCGGAGTGGCGTGGCAAAGTGAAAGTGTCAGGATGCATAGTGCGCATATGAATTTTTGCTTTAAGGAATTATGGTTCTTTATTTTTGACATGTACATATCATACACTATTTTGTTCTAAAAACAAAGAGGATATGCAGTAGAGAAATCAGTATTGTTTTATAGTTTCAAATCACCTATAATAAAGGTATGAATTAAGATGATGAATTAAAGGTGAGTTAGCATGCGTTTGAAGAATGTAACGGGCTCCAGAGAGATGATTGCGGCAAGTGATTTTGTGATTCATGATGAGACGGCGCATAAGGGAGCGTGGAAGCAGGTTTTTGGGAATGACCATCCGATTGAGATAGAGATTGGTATGGGGAAGGGTCAGTTTCTCCTGACTCTGGCGAAGCAGAATCCAGATGTGAATTATATTGGAATTGAGAAGTATTCGACGGTTTTGCTTCGGGCGATCCAGAAGATGGAAACAGAGCCGCTTTCGAATGTGAGATTTATCCGGATGGATGCAGAATTTATCTGTGATGTATTTGCGAAGGATGAGGTCAGCAGGATTTATTTGAATTTCTCTGATCCGTGGCCGAAGGAAAGACATGCGAAGAGACGACTCCCTTCTAAGGAATTTCTGGTGCGGTATGATCAGTTCCTGAAGAAAGACGGAGTGATAGAATTCAAGACGGATAATGATGAGTTATTTGCGTTTGCAGTGGAAGAGGTGCCGCTTGCGCAGTGGAGAATCAGAGAGATGACACAGGATCTGCATCATAATGAGAAGATGATGGAAGGGAATGTGATGACGGAATATGAAGAGAAGTTCTCAGCGATGGGAAATCCAATTCATAAGTATGTAATTGAGCGGTAATAATATAGCAAAGACAAGGAGGAGTCAGAATGGCACAGAAATTCAATGATGGAAATTTTCAAACAGAGGTATTGGATTATAAGGGACTTGCATTGATTGATTTTTTTGCAGACTGGTGCGGACCATGTAAGATGATGGCACCGATCATCGAAGGACTGGCAACGGAGTATGAGGGAAAGGTGAAGATCGGCAAGGTCAATATTGATGAGAACATGGGTCTGGCACAGAAATACAGAGTCATGTCCATTCCGACAATTATTTTGTTCAAGGATGGGGAAGCCAAAGAGACGACTGTCGGAGCGGTCAGTAAAGACAAGCTGGTAGAGATGATCAAGAAGTATGAATAAAGAGTCCGAACAAAAATTCGGGATATAAAAGACCTCAGAGCGGATGAACTCGGAGGTCTTTTTAGAAGTAACATTTACTTTGCAGCTTTCTTCCATGGCAGTGTCTGCGGCTTCCCAACCATAAAGGGAAAACAGCGGTTGATGAGTTCAATCATGATCGTAGAGAAGAGCATGATGATCAGGAAAATAATCGCATAGAAAACATAGCCTTTTGCTCGGGTGACGAACTGATTCATATACATGGCAAGGTTCATGGCACCGTAAAGAATCTTGCTGTTATTATGAACTGCCATGATGATCAGGGAATTGACTCCAAAGTATTTCAGGATTTTTATGGGTTTGCAGTTCTTGCATAACAGGATGATACCAAAGGAACCACATAACGCACACAGGTAGTAGAAGCACAGATTCTTCTGTACAAGGGAACGGAAATCAACACCGCCGTTTTTGTTGACGAAGAAGATACCGACGAGCAGCAACAGTAAAGCAAGCAGTAATTCCTTGATGTTGATCTTGTCGTGTTCCTTGAAGAGATAAAATGCATAATAGCCGATGGCAATGAAGGCAGCTGCAAGAATCGGACGCAGAATCACAATTGCAAGTTCATGCAGTCTTTCTAAAAGCGGCGTATCATAGGTGAATTGCTGCAGTCCCCATGCACCGAGCGAAGCAAGAATGGTGAGGATGACAAGCAGAATAATGGATTTTTTCGTATCAAATTTCTTGGAAATCGTAATAAAAAGTACTTCGCCGAGAAATAGTGCCGGCAGAAACCAGAGGACTGACATGCCGTAGGTACTGAGGATATACCATAGATTGACAAAAAGTGTACCCGACATAATGGAACGTTCGATGAGCAGGGCATACAGAACAACGGAAATATAACAGACGCTGAAGCAGTAGTATGGAATCATAATACCGCGGAAGCGTTTTTTAATTAACATCGGTAAATCCTTATCAAGATCCTTCTTATAATGGATCAGCATTCCGGAGATTATGAAGAACAGAGGCATATGAAAGGAAAAAATCCATGTGCAGACCGGTAATATATAGGGAGACAGTGCAAAGATATCCTTTCCCTGCAGGTGTCCAATCACGACAAGAATGATGCCGATTCCCTTTGCCATATCAAAATAATCTAATCGTTTTCTTTCTGACATACCTTCTGCTCCTTACGTTTTCCGATGATCCACGGGAAAAAGCGATTCATAATATAAATAAGAAGTGCTTCAAATATAAATGTAATTATCATGATATTAAATAGAAAAATATAGCTCTTAGCACGTGTGATAACGGTATCAATCTGCCATGCAATCAGGATTGCGGCATAGAGAATATAGCAATTTACATGTGTACACATGACAATCAGAGAATTCTCACCAAAGAAACAGATCTGCGGTACATAGCGGCAGTTCTTGCAGATGAGAATGAGTCCGAAGGAACCAAGCAATGCACACAGATAGAAGAGCAGGAAATTCTTGAAGATGATATTGCGAAAATCCACACAGCCGTTGATTTGTGACAGAGGCAGTGTGATGATAATCATCACGATTCCGAGAGTCAGCTCTTTCCAGGAGAACCTCTCCTGTCGCTGCAGCAAGGGAAAGAGATAGTAGGCTACACCGACAAAGGACATGGCGATTGCTGCCCGTAAAAATACACGGATAAAATTGATCAATGACGTCATGAGTAAAGATGATTCATGTACCGTGTAGACATCACTGATGGCAATCTGTCCAAGGTATGCAAGAGGAGCAACAGCAAGTACTGCTATCATAGACGGAACACGTGGTAATTTTTTGATAAAGAAGATAAAACCGATTTCGCTCAGGAATAGAGCGGGCAGAAACCAGAGTACGGAAGATCCATACAGCGTCACACCTGAGATGATATTTTGCACAAATGTAAGTGGTGTGATCTTATGTAGATAAATATTGAGTACATCGATGAGGGTATAGATGATCGTAAAGCTGATGTAAGGAATCATAATGCCCCGGAATCTCTTACTGATAATCGTCTTCATGTCCAGTCTGGACTGTCCGAGATAACAGATCAGCATGCCTGATACGACAAAAAACAGAGGCATATGAAAGGATGATATCCAGCCTCGTAGTTCTTCGCTGATATATTCTATATGTCCCAGTACCACTAATATAATGCCGAGGCCTTTGGCCATGTCAAAGTAATGTAGTCTTTCTCTTCCCATACGTTCCTCCGTCTATTCTACCTTTACTATAATAAAAGAGAACTGTGAAAAAAACAAGTAAAAGAGTTTCATAAACAGAATTCTGGTGTGACGTCTATGTGACTAAACGACTGTATACTTAATACTTGACAGTAACTTAATTGTTAAGTAAAATAAAAGGTATTATCTGGGAGGGATAGGAACATGCTTACAGTCTGTATGCTTGGTAGTTTTCTGGTCACAGATCAGGAACGTATTCTCAATAATGATAATATTCGTTCGGATATGATGATAAAGCTTCTGTCTTATATCATCATAAACAGGGAAAGGACATTGACAGCAGATGAATTGACAGAGGTTCTCTGGCAGGAGGATGAATCAAATAATCCGGCAGGTGCATTGAAAAATCTAATCTACCGGCTCAGGATGATTATGAGAGATGCGTTTGGAGAAAAAGAGTACATATTGACAGGAAGAGGTGCGTATTACTGGAATCCGGAGATCAAGGTCGTCGTTGACGCAGAAGAGTTTGAGAGAGACTGCAATCTTGGGAAGAAGTTAAAAACAGGAACTGACGACAGGCTCAGATATTATGAAAAAGCTCTGGAACGCTACAAAGGAGATTTCTTATTAAAATACTCTTCTATGCATTGGGTGGTGCCGTTGACAACATATTATCATTCGTTGTTTTTAGAAATTGTCAGAATTACGGCTAAATTATATGAGGACACAAAACGATACGGAAAGATGGAAAGAGTATGTATCAATGCTCTTCGCTATGATCCCGTTGATGAGCAGTTTCATTGTATGCTGATACAGTCTATGATCTATCAGAACAAGCTGGAGTATGCAGCAAAGTACTATGAAAGAGCAGAAAGGATATTATTTTCTTCTTTAGGTATCCGCAAGTCTACTAAATTAAGAGAAGTATATGAACAGTTAAAACAGATGAAAAGCGAAGTTATGGCGACAGCAGTCTATGATATTAATCAAGAAATGGATGAAAATGAAAATCCGGATGGTGCATATATATGTGGTTATCCGATTTTCAGAGAAATATATCGTCTGGAGTCACGACGTGTGGAAAGGCTGGGACTGTCAGAGTTTATCTTATTGATCACGGTATCTTTAGGAAATGCGATAGAAATCACAGGCAATGAACGGTATCTTTACAATCAATTAGAGAAAATAATGGACTATATGGAGGAAACACTCAGAGAATCACTCCGAATTGGTGATGTGGCAGCACGATACAGTCATTCCCAGTATGTAATACTGTTGCCGACTCTGGATTATGAAAACAGTATTATCGTGAAGGACCGGATTATTAATAACATGCATAAGAAAATTAAGAACAGGAGAATCCAGATCAAGAGCGATATTACACGCATTTGACAAATCGAAAAATTAGGACTATAATCCAAAAATATTCATAAAGCGAAAAAAAAGAAGGGACTTTTAACAGTACAAATGGGTGCGTTGAAAGTCTTTTCATGTTATAATCATACTAATTCTTATGTAGAAATGCGGTCATTGAAAGGTGTGCATACTATGAATCAAATCATTAACCAGTTATCCGAAATAGAGAAAACAGCGGATACAATTGTATCAGAGGCTGTTAATAAAAAAGAATCTATCTTTCAGGAAGCAGAAGAGAAAAAGAAAGCCTTTGAAACTGAAATTGCGCAGGAAGAAGAAAGAAGGATCACTCAGCTAAGACAGACGCTGTACGCAAAAAAGGATCAGGATATGACAGACCTGAGGGCGAGTACACAGGAGGCTGTGAAAAATATCCGGGAGATTTACGATCAGCAGCACAGTATATTAGCACAGCAGATCGTGGATAGAATCGTAGGAGCATGACAATATGAGTGGATTAATATCTTATAGCGGACTGACTACAAAGGTTCGAGCCATCCGTGGGAGAATGCTGAAGCAGGAACAGTTCATGGAACTGGCCGAGTGTAAAAGTGTTGCTGAGGTCATTGGATACCTGAGAGAGACAGAAGCATATAAAGATCTGTTTTTAACGATTGAGCCGGAAAAGATCCATAGAGGAAATATCGAAAAGATATTAAAGAGAAGCTATTATTCAGATTTTGAAAAATTATACCGGTTTGCAGATGCAGAGCAAAGAAAATATCTGGAATTGTTTTTTAAAAAGTTTGAATTATCATTTTTAAAATCATGTCTGAGAAATATTTGCAGAACAAACAGCGAGGACAGAAGTGATAAAGAGGTATCTGCTCTGCTGCAGAAGCATTCCAAGCTGGATATGGTGGCATTACAGTCAGAGACAACAATAGAGGGGTTTGTCGACCAACTGAGAAAAACAGAGTATTATGATTCCTTTAAGCGGGTACTGGAAGGCGACAGAAGAACACTATTTGACTATGAAGCAGCTCTGGATCTGTATTACTTTACAACGTTCTGGAAAGAAAAGAGTCAGTCTTTTAAAGGTCTGGATGCCAAAATACTGGACAGATCATTCGGATACAAGATTGATATTCTGAATATGCAGTGGATTTATCGTTCTAAAAAATATTACCGGTTGTCAGATGCAGAGATTCATGCCATTCTGATACCAGTCAGATACAGGTTGACCAGACAGGATATAGAGAGGCTGGTCGAGGCGGCGGATGCAAAGGCTTTTTTATCAGCGATTCAGCATACAGCATACCATAAGGTATATCCGGATATCTCAGGTGAGACGCTGGAGGACATGTATATCTATCTGCTGGATAATGTTCATGACAGTGACGGATATAAATACCCATATTCTGTAGCAATACTGAATTCCTATTTATATCGTAAGGAATATGAGATTAATAAGATCACAACGATCATGGAATGTATCCGGTATGGTGTGAACAGGCAGGATACACTGCGCTATGCCAGATTGAATGAAGCATAAAACAAACGGGGCAAGGGAACTACCAAAAAAGGAAGTGTAACAGATGATTAAAAAAATGAAGTTCATCAATATTATGGGACCTGTTACGGAATTTGACCGTGTCATACAGAATTATTTTCAGAAGTATGACATACAGATAGAGAATGCAATGTCTGAATTAAAAACGGTACATGATATCAAGCCGTTTGCAGAGATCAATCCGTATGAAACGGGACTGCGAAAGGGTGAAGAACTGACGGCTCAGATGCAGGAACCAAAGGACAGACTGCAGGAAGATATCCGGATTAGAGAAGCTACAAAGATCATAGACAAAGCAGATACAGCAGTCAGCTCGATTCAGGAAAAAATCAGTGAGCTGGAGAACAGCAAGGCGGCAGCAAATGAATCACTCAGGAGAATACAGCCATTTCGTGCATTACAGTTCGATGTATCTCAGATCCTGGACTTTAAGTTTATAAAGTACAGATTTGGTAAATTTCCGAAGGAGTATTATCAGAAGTTTAAAAAAATGGTCTATAGCGATACCAAAACAATATTTCTGGATTGCTTTGATGATATGGAATATGTCTGGGGTGTTTACTTTGCAACAAAGGAAACGATAGATAAAGTAGATGTGGTCTTTACTTCTCTGCACTTTGAACGTATTTTTATCCCGGATGAGTATGAGGGAACGACAGAGGAAGCTTGCGTAACGCTGGAAGAGAAAATAGCAGAACTGGACGAAGACATAGATAAATTAAAACAAAAAAAGAAACAGCTGCTGGAAGAATTTGCTCCCAGAGTCTTCCTTGCAAAAGACAAACTGACGGTTTATGCGAATAATTTTAATGTCAGAAAGCTGGCGGCCTGTACAGACCGGGGTGAGAAAACATTTTTTATCCTGTGCGGATGGATAGCAGAGGATGATGAAATCAGACTGGAGAAGGATCTGCAAAAGGATAAGCTGATTACGTGTTTTTCAGAGGATGAACATACGAATATCTTTTCAACACCGCCAACGCAGCTGAAGAATCCAGGAATTTTCAAACCATTTGAGATGTATATCAGAATGTATGGTCTGCCTGCATACAATGAGATCGATCCGACTGTATTTGTAGCATTGACATATGCTTTTATCTTTGGAGTCATGTTTGGAGATGTCGGACAGGGGCTGTGCCTGTTTATTGGCGGAATGCTGTTATACAGATTCAAAAAGATGGACCTGGCGGCAATTGTCGGGACTTGTGGTATCTTCTCAACGATTTTTGGTTTTATGTTCGGCAGTGTATTTGGATTTGAAGACATTATCAAACCGGTCTGGATCAGACCGTTGGATAAAATGGCTGAGGTACCGTTTGTCGGCAAGCTGAATTATATCTTTATCGTGACGGTAGCTTTTGGAATGGGAATTATCCTGCTGACGATGATATTTAATATGATCAATTCATATAAGGCTAAGGATGCGGAAAAGGGATTTCTAGATACAAACGGTCTGGCCGGATTTGTATTTTTTGGTTCGATTGTGGCAGTTGTAGTGTTATTTATGACAGGACACAGCCTGCCGGGCGGTATTGTTCTGACTGCGATGTTTGGGATACCCTTATTGGCAATTGCTTTAAAGGAACCCATCATGAATGCAGTCCGGAAGAAGGCGAAGCTGATGCCAGAGGGTGCCGGGATGTACATCACTCAGACATTTTTTGAACTGTTTGAATTACTGCTCAGTTATTTTTCCAATACACTGTCATTTGTCCGTGTCGGAGCATTTGCAGTCAGTCACGCGGCTATGATGGAGGTTGTATTAATGTTAGCGGGGGCAGATGATGGAAATGCAAATATTCTTGTGTTGATATTAGGTAACATTTTTGTATGCGGCATGGAAGGGCTGATCGTAGGAATACAGGTACTGAGACTGGAATTCTATGAGATGTTCAGCCGATTTTATAGAGGAACAGGACGTGCATTTAAGCCATACAGGGCAGCAGGTAAAGAATCATAATTTAAGGAGGTCATAATAATGACAATGATAGTAAAGGTAACATTAGCAATTGCACTGGTTTTGAGTATTGTAATTCCGTTTGGAGCATTTCTTCTGGGCGAACAGAGTAAAGGAAGATATAAAACGACGATAGGTATCAATGCATTTTTCTTCTTTTCAACGTTATTGATTGCAAACATTCTGATGTTCAATACGGCATACGCTGCTGAGACAACGGAGGCAGCATCAGGACTGGCAACAGGGCTTGGTTTTATTGGAGCAGCCGTATCAACAGGACTGTCCTGCATGGGTGGCGGTATTGCCGTAGCCAGCGCTGCAAGTGCTGCACTGGGTGCAATCAGTGAAGATCAGAGCATTCTTGGTAAATCCTTAATCTTTGTAGGTCTGGCAGAAGGTATTGCTTTGTACGGACTGATTATATCCTTTATGATACTGGGTAAATTATAATGAAGATGTATTTGATCAGCGATAACGTAGATACATATACGGGAATGCGTCTGACCGGAATCGAGGGAGCTGTGGTTCATGAGAGACAGGAACTGAAGGCTGAGCTCGATCGGGCGATTGCGGATAAAACGATAGGGATCATCCTGTTGACAGAGAAGTTCGGGAAGGAATTTCCGGATATCATAGATGATGTACGTCTGAACAGAAAGCTTCCGCTGCTTATTGAAATACCTGACAGACATGGCACAGGACGGAGTCCGGATTTTATCACGTCGTATGTTAATGAGGCAATCGGGCTGAAACTATGAGTGATGACAGGAGATGATAGGATATGACAACAGAGGAAAAGATCCAGTATTTTCTCGACGAGACGATGATGAATGCCAGAAAACAGGCATTTAATATGATAGAGGAATACTATGCGGCTGCTGAAAAGATGCTGTCAGAATATCAGGAGACGAAGAAGCAGGAAACAGAGCTGCGTATTGATGCCGAGAAGGAAAGTATGAAACGTGCGATCAATAAAGAGGTCTCTGCAGAGCAGATCCTGATTCGTAAGGAGTATTCTGACCAGCAGGAAGAACTGGAACAGAAATTATTTGATGAGGTAGAACAATTGCTGGATGCTTACATGAAAACAGAAGCATATGACCAGCTGCTGTTATCTCAGATCAAAGCGGCTAAGGAATTTGCCGGAGCAGATGAGATCACGATCTATATCGATCCAAAGGATGTGTCGAAGAAGGAAGCTTTGGAGGCAGAGACCGGTTGTGTGCTGACCGTCAGCAGCTATTCATTTGTCGGAGGAACACGGGCAATTGCCAATGCAGGAAAGATACTGATCGATCATTCATTTGAGACTATGATAAAAGAAGAACGTGAAAAGTTCGTCTTCCAAGGGGGACGTTAGTATGGAAAAAACAGGGACAATCTACGGCATAAATGGTCCGGTCATTTACTTAAAAGGAAATACAGGCTTTAAAATGGCGGAAATGGTTTATGTAGGACAAGAAAAGCTGGTTGGTGAGGTCATTGGCCTGACGACGGAAACGACAACCATACAGGTCTATGAGGAAACCAGTGGTCTGAAGCCCGGAGAAACCGTGATTGCAACAGGATCAGCCATTTCTGTTACATTGGGTCCTGGAATCATTGATAATATATTTGACGGTATCGAAAGACCCTTAACAGAGATTGCCAAGGCTTCCGGTATCTATATCAGCCGGGGAATCAGTGCAGATGCATTGAACATAGAGAAAAAATGGGATGTGCATATGACAATATCAGCCGGAGACAGGGTCAAAGGTGGGACGATCATAGCAGAGGTGCCTGAAACAGCGGCTGTTGTTCACAAATCAATGGTACCGCCATATGTGTCAGGTGTTGTTAAGAGTGTTGTACCGGATGGACAGTATACAGTAGAAGATACCGTCGCAGTTCTGGAGACAGATCAGGGAGAAAACTATGAACTGAAGCTGGCACAGAAATGGCCGATCAGAGTGACCAGACCTGTTACGAAGCGGCATACGACAACGATACCCTTACTGACGGGACAGAGAATTCTGGATACACTTTTTCCTATTGCAAAGGGTGGAACTGCAGCGATACCGGGTGGATTTGGCACTGGAAAGACAATGACGCAGCATCAGATTGCCAAGTGGTCCGATGCAGATATTATTATTTATATCGGATGTGGAGAACGTGGAAATGAAATGACAGAGGTACTGGAAGACTTTTCAAAGCTGGAGGATCCAAAGACCGGTAATAAGCTGATGGCAAGAACAACATTAATTGCGAATACTTCCAATATGCCGGTAGCAGCAAGAGAAGCATCTATTTATACGGGTATCACGTTGGCGGAGTACTATCGGGATATGGGGTATGATGTTGCGATCATGGCGGATTCAACCTCCCGTTGGGCAGAGGCACTCAGGGAATTGTCAGGAAGACTGGAAGAGATGCCTGCTGAGGAAGGCTTTCCTGCATATCTGGCATCTAGACTGTCGGCGTTTTATGAGAGAGCCGGTATGACGGAGAACCTGAATCATACAGAGGGTTCTGTTTCCATTATCGGAGCAGTATCTCCTCAGGGCGGAGATTTTTCAGAGCCTGTAACACAGAATACAAAGAGATTTGTAAGGTGTTTTTTGGGGCTGGATAAATCACTTGCTTATGCAAGACATTTTCCGGCTATCAACTGGCTGACCAGCTATAGTGAGTACCTGTCAGATCTGACTCCGTGGTATCAGAAGCATGTGTCTCCGGATTTTATGAGTTATCGTGCCAGAATAATCACCTTATTGAATCAGGAAAGTAATCTGATGGAAATTGTAAAGCTGATCGGTGCAGATGTATTGCCGGATGATCAGAAGCTGATCATGGAGATTTCCAAGGTAATTCGTATCGGATTCTTACAGCAGAATGCATTTCATGCAGAGGATACGAGCGTACCGATGGAGAAGCAGTTGAAAATGATGGAGACGATCTTGTATCTCTATGACAGATCCAGGAAACTGATTGCCATGGGAATGCCAATGTCTGTCCTGAAGGAGGACAGCATCTTTGACAGGGTGATCACGATTAAGTATGATGTACCGAACAATCAACTGCAGATGTTTGATCAGTATAAAAAGGATATTGATATTTTTTATGACAAAGTATTAGAGAAGAACCAATAGGGGGGAAAACAGATGTCGATTCATTATATAGGATTAAATGAAATCAATGGTCCCCTTGTAGTACTGGAGGGAGTCAAGGGTGCCGCCTTTGATGAGATCGTAGAGATTCTGGTCGAGGGAAAAGAAAAGAAGCTTGGCAGAATCATAGAATGCTATGAGGATAAAGCTGTCATACAGGTATTTGAGGGGACAGATAACATGTCCTTGAAAAATACGCACACCCGTCTGACAGGACATCCGATGGAAATCGCATTGTCACCTGAGGTTCTGGGTCGTACGTTTAACGGTATCGGAACTCCGATAGACGGACTGGGTGAGATTACCGCGGAGGTCAGGAGGGATATTAACGGACTACCACTGAATCCGACTATGAGAGAATATCCGCGTAATTATATCAGGACAGGTATTTCTGCGATAGATGGACTGACCACCCTGATCCGGGGACAGAAGCTGCCGATCTTTTCCGGAAACGGACTGCCACATGATGAATTGGCGGCACAGATTGTGAATCAGGCATCTTTGGGTGAGGATACAGATGAAAAATTTGCAATTGTATTTGCAGCCATGGGCGTGAAGCATGATGTCGCTGATTATTTTCAGAGGGTATTTGAGGAAGGTGGAGTATCCGATCATGTGTGTATGTTTTTGAATCTGGCAAATGATCCGGTAGTAGAGAGACTGATCACGCCAAAGGTAGCACTGACAGTTGCAGAGTATCTGGCCTTTGAACAGAATATGCATATTCTTGTAATCCTGACGGATATGACTTCCTTTGCAGAAGCCATGAGAGAGGTGTCTTCTTCAAAAGGGGAAATCCCCAGCAGAAAGGGTTACCCGGGATATCTTTATTCTGAACTGGCTACGATTTATGAGAGAGCCGGTATCGTAAAAGATGCGAAGGGATCTGTTACGCAAATACCGATCTTGACGATGCCCAATGATGATATTACTCATCCTATTCCGGACTTGACAGGATATATTACAGAAGGTCAGATCGTACTGGATCGATCTCTGCATGGGCAGGGTATTTATCCGCCGATCAGTGTACTGCCGTCATTATCACGTCTGATGAAGGATGGTATCGGAGAAGGCTATACGAGAGAGGATCATCAGGCTGTTGCCAATCAGCTGTTTGCATCCTATGCAAAGGTAGGAGATGCAAGAGCGCTGGCGTCTGTCATTGGAGAGGATGAGCTGTCAGCGATCGATAAAAAATATATACAGTTTGGTAAGGAGTTTGAAGCCAGATTTATCGGTCAGGGGGCGGCGGATAATAGAACAATTATAGAAACACTGGATCTGGCATGGGAGTTATTAGGACTGCTTCCGAAGGAAGAACTGGATCGTATTGATACAAAGATATTGGCAGACAGATATCAGGAGACTTCTCCGGCAGCAGGCATAGAGGATCCGACAGATACTGCTAAAGAGGTAAAGCTGTAAAACAGAGGTGCGCGTATGAATCTGAATACATTTCCTACAAAGGGTAATCTGATTATAATGAAAAACTCCCTGCGTCTGGCAAAGCAGGGATATGAATTGATGGATAAAAAGAGGAATATATTGATTTCTGAGCTGACATCTTTGATTGATGAAGCAAAGGATATACAGTCTGAAATAGATATGACTTTTACACGTGCCTATCAGGCACTGCAGGAAGCCAATATTGAAATGGGAATTGATTATGTGCAGGAAATCGCAGAGGCGATGTCGATAGAGGATTCTATCGTTATCAAGACAAGAAGTGTTATGGGTACGGAAATACCATTGGCACAGATGAACAATGCAGAGCTGAAGCCGACGTTTGCTTATTATAGTACCCGGGATTCTCTTGACGAGGCGAGAGTGGCTTTTGATAAGGTAAAAAAGCTGACGGTGAGACTGTCATCGGTTGAAAACTCGGCATACCGGCTAGCTACAAATATCAAAAAGACACAGAAGCGGGCGAATGCACTGCAGAATATCACAATTCCGAACTATACGAGACTGTGTACAGATATTCAGGCAGCTTTGGAAGAAAAGGAGAGAGAAGAGTTTACCCGTTTAAAGATTATCAAAAGGAATAAAGAACATAAAGAAGCAAATACAAAGGCGTGCTGAGGCAGCGCCTTTTTTCTTAGCGAAATCTTGATACACAAGCTGCATAAAATTCAATATAATGAAATCGTATGGTTTTTGAAAGAAAAATATCATTGTGTATACAGGTGAGTCTATGATAATCAGTTTTTCAGATTTTATTTCGCAGTCTGTCAGTAATCCATTGCTGTTAGTGACGGTACTGCTGACACTGGGTGTTATCCTTGTAAACGGGTGGACAGATGCGCCCAATGCGATTGCAACATGTGTATCGACCAGATCCATGAAAGCATCCAATGCCATCATTATGGCAGCAATATTTAATTTTCTTGGAGTTCTGATCATGACATCGATCAACTCCAAGGTAGCAATGACAATTTATAATATGGTAGACTTTGGCGGCAATACAGATGATGCAGTGATTGCATTATGTGCTGCTCTGCTTGCGATTGTGTTATGGGCGACTGCAGCATGGAAATTCGGTATTCCGACCAGTGAAAGTCATGCATTGATTGCGGGACTGAGTGGAGCTGCAATTGCACTGCATGGAAATCTGGATGGTGTGAATCCCACGGAATGGATCAAGGTCATTTACGGGTTGGTATTATCAACTTTACTTGGTTTTTACTCGGGATTTTTTTGTGCCAGAATCATAGAGTTTTTGTGTAGCGGCATGGATCGTCATAAGGCAAATATATTTTTTCGCAGAGCACAGATTGCCGGAGGTGCCAGTATGGCATTTATGCATGGTGCACAGGATGGTCAGAAGTTTATGAGTGTATTTTTGCTCGGAATATTTCTTGTTAACGGAAATGGTTCTGTCAGTCAGTTTGTAATTCCGATCTGGCTGATGGTATTATGTTCGGCAGTGATGGCGCTTGGAACATCCATTGGTGGTTATCGTATCATTAAATCAGTAGGACTGGATATGGTTCATCTGGATGCTTATCAGGGCTTTTCTGCAGATCTTGGTGCAGCAGGCTGTCTGCTCCTGTCTTCGTTGACAGGAATTCCTGTCAGTACGACGCATACCAAAACAACAGCAATTATGGGCGTAGGCGCTTCCAAGAGACTGTCTGCTGTCAACTGGAAGATTGTAAAGGAAATGACGATGGCGTGGATCTTTACATTTCCGGGCTGTGGATTATTAGGATATGTAACTGCAAGATTGTTTATGTTTTTATTTTAAGGAGATCATAGGATGGGTATTTTAAACAGAAAAAGAGAATTTGATTATTTCGGGAACTTTTGTGAGGTTGGAGAGATTGCAAGTCAGGCAGCAGGTTATCTGTATGAGGCTCTGCAGTCTTTTGACCAGAACTCTATTGTGACTTACAGTGAGATTATGCATCAGTATGAAAATGATGCAGATCTGAAAAAACACATACTATGCCGAAGCCTGGCACATGAATTTATGCCGCCTATAGAACGTGAGGATATCTCACAGCTGTCACAGGAGTTAGATAATATCGTGGATTCTGTCGAAGATGTGATTCGTAAGATCTATATGTTTAATATTAAGGAAATCAGAGGGCAGGCTATTGAATTCTCAAAATTGATTGCGGAAGCATGCAGTCTGTTTAATCAGCTCCTAAGGGAGTTTTCAAATTTTAAAAAATCTAAAGAACTTCATAAATATGTTGTTGAAATTAATACACTTGAAAATGTTGGAGACAGACTGCACGCGGAGTCAATCAGACAGTTGTTTCAGGAGGATATCGCTCCGGGGGAACAGCTGGCTTGGACAATGATCTATGAATCTTTGGAAATCAGTATTGATGCATGTGAAAATGCTGCCGATCTGATCGACAGCATCATCACAAAAAATACTTGATTGATATACTCGTTATTTTGTAGTCCAATAAGAATCCGGCTGATATACAGTATAGTAATCTCCTATGGAGGTTACTTTTCCATTTTGTAGAC
>CAYRJT010000016.1:16512-18673 GCA_964424675.1 uncultured Lachnospiraceae bacterium | reverse complement strand
ACAGTGTTGTCTTTCCGCAGTTCGGATTACCTGCTAATGCGATTTTGATTGACATGTTTGATTCCTCTCTTTCCTGTTTTAACTATGGTTAGCATTTACTAACCATAGTTGATAAAATTAAGGCTCTTATCTTAAGCCCTTTATCCATGAGACGTCGTCCGCCTGATATCATTCCACCTCGATCATCTCAGCATCTGCTTTTCTGAGAGACAGCTCATATCCTCTCACAGTAACCTCTACCGGATCTCCCAGCGGTGCTACCTTTCTGACGAAAATCTGTACGCCTTTCGTGATACCCATATCCATAATTCTTCTCTTGACCGGACCCTCTCCGGTCAGCCTGCTCACCTGTACGGTTTCTCCACAGGCTACTTCCTTTAATGTTTTCATGTGCTCTTTCCTTCCTTTCTCAGACCATGATACGGTTCGCCATATCTTTCCCGATTGCGACTCTGGAGTCCTTTACGTTGACAATCATATTGCCGTCAATTTTCGAAACAACCGTTACAACTCCACCGGATACAAATCCAAGGTTCTCTAAAAATCTGCGAGTCTCCTCTTTTCCGCCAACCTTTTTGATAATATTCTGTTCTCCTTCACGAACCATTGACAGAGGCATCAACGCCATCTCCCTTCCTATACTGTTGATAAAACTTCTCATCTCTTTCATGGTTAGTATATCCTACTCATGGTTAGTTGTCAATAACCCGTTTTGATTTTATTCCTTTATATCAAATGATGTCACCTGATAACCGGTCTTTTCGATAACTTCCTTGATCTGCTGTTCTGAAATCTCTGCACTAGTCTGTATCACTGTCTGCTTCTTTTTGTGTGATGATGTGACCTTTTTTACATCAAACGCAGTCCTGACTGCATCATTGACATGTGCCTCACACATTGGACACATCATACCCTCTACACCTACTCTGATTTCTTTCATACTACATTCTCCTTCTTTCTCTTTGATGGATTCTTGTTCCTCATTTGCTTTCCCGCTTAGGCTGGCTTCATCACCGGCTATACGTCCGGCTGCCGCTTTCCGGTACATCCGAAACAGATTCAGCCGCAGTGCATTTGTGACAACGCAAAAGCTTGACAGACTCATCGCTGCGGCTCCGAACATCGGATTGAGTGTCCAGCCAAACAGCGGTATCCAGACTCCGGCGGCAAGCGGAATCCCAATGACATTATAGATAAAGGCCCAAAACAGATTCTCGTGGATATTACGCAGTGTTGCACGGCTCAGGCGAATGGCTGCCGGTACATCCAGCAGACTGTTTTTCATCAGCACCACATCAGCGGCATCAATGGCAATGTCCGTACCGGCACCGATGGCGATTCCGACATCTGCTCTGGTAAGTGCAGGTGCATCATTGATGCCGTCACCAACCATTGCCACCTTCCCCTGCTTCTTCATGCGGCTGATCACTGCCTCTTTGCCATCAGGCAATACTCCCGCAATCACTTCATCTACACCTGCCTTGCGTCCGATTGTCTGTGCAGTACGTTCATTGTCCCCTGTTAACATCACAACACGCAGCCCCATATTCTTGAGCTCCTGTATTGCCTGCGGACTGTCCTCCTTGATGACATCGGCTACAGCTATGATTCCGAGCAGCTGCCCATCCTCGCTGAAATACAAGGGGGTTTTACCTTCTTCTGAAAGCCGCTGAGCCTGATTCTTGATTTTTTCAAGCTCCGTCGTGCCGTCAGCACTCGTTGCGGCACGACTGTCCGCGCTGTTTTGCTCTTCCCTGAGCATCTCAGTAATAAATGAAGCATTCCCTCCGGCAAGCTGATGTCCATCCAGCACTCCTGTCAATCCGTTTCCGGGAACTGCCTCAAATTTCACTATCTCTGCAAGCTTATACTCCTTCTCCTGCGCATAGTGGACAATGGCAGCTGCAAGCGGATGCTCGCTTTTATATTCCAGAGCATATGCCTTACCAATCAGTTCTTCCGCTGTATGACCCTCTGCAGGCAGGAGATCTGTCAGCTCTGGCATACCTGCCGTAATGGTACCGGTCTTATCCAGTACGACCGTCTGTAATCGTCCTGTTTCCTCTAAGGACACCGCAGTCTTGAACATGATACCGTGCTTTGCACCCATTCCGTTGCCGACCATGATTGCAACCGGTGTTGCCAGCCCTAACGCACACGG
>CAYRJT010000016.1:0-16502 GCA_964424675.1 uncultured Lachnospiraceae bacterium | reverse complement strand
AGTACGGAAATACCTCTTGCCAGCGCATAGCCAGCTGTCTGATGTCCGATCAGTATCCATACAGCAATGGTAACGAGCGCAATTCCGATGACCACCGGAACAAATACGCCTGACACACGATCTGCCACCTTTGCAATCGGTGCCTTTGTTGCTGCTGCATCTGAAACCATCCTGATAATCTGTGACAGTGTCGTATCCTCTCCAACTCTTGTGGCCTCACAGACCAGATAGCCAGACTGGTTTGTGGTCGCAGCCGATACTGCATCACCTTTTCTTTTGTCCACAGGGATACTTTCTCCCGTCAATGCAGACTCATTGACTGCTCCGGTACCATCTAAAACAATACCATCTACAGGAATGTGATCACCCGGTCTGACTACATACTGATCTCCTACATGTACCTGACCGATAGGAACCTCCTGCTCCACTCCATCCCTTAAAAGAACCGCTGTTTTGGGTCTTAACTGCATCAGACCCTTCAGGGCATCCGTTGTCCTGCCCTTAGATACTGCCTCTAACAGCTTCCCGACCGTAATCAGCGTCAGGATCATAGCAGCTGATTCAAAGTAAAATTCATGCATATACTGCATCACTGCTGCTGTGTCATCCAACAGTTCTGCATGAGTCATGGCATACAACGCATAGACACTGTAACCAAAGGATGCCGTTGCTCCGAGTGCTACCAAAGTATCCATGTTCGGCGACAAATGGAACAGACTGCGAAAACCATTTGTAAAAAACTTCTGATTGACCACCATGACCGCCATGGTCAACAATAGCTCTGTCAGTCCCATTGCAATATGGTTACCCTCTAAAAACACAGGCAGAGGCCACCCCCACATCATATGTCCCATGGAAATATACATAAGCGGAAGCAGGAAACAAAGTGAGGCAATCAACCTGTTTCGCATCTGAATGATTTCCCTGTCGGACGAACCTTCTGCCCTGTCGGATTTTCTGTCTGCAGCAGTATTGTCTTTCTCAGCTGCACCGTACCCTGCCGCCTCCACCGCCGCGATGATGGCTGCCGGGTCTGCATTTCCCTCTACACCCATAGAATTGGTCAGCAGACTGACTGCACATGTCTTCACCCCGTCTACCTGATTGACAGCCTTCTCTACTCTCGCACTGCAGGCCGCACAGCTCATCCCTGTTACCTGATATTGTTTCATAACGATCCTTCCCACTCTGTCTGTACTGTCGAAATTTCATTCCTTTTCGCATCAGTCAGATTATATTTAGCACTCAGTCCATTGATTACTTTATCAGCTTCTGCAATAATCCCACCAGTTCATCAATCACTTCATCAGCTTCTGCAGCAATCCCACCAGCTCATCAATCACTTCATCATTGCCCTTGCGAATATCATCTGCCACGCATGTACGCACATGATTTGCCAACAGCACCTTGTTGAAGCTGTTCAGTGCAGCATTCACAGCCGCGACCTGAATCATCACGTCTGTACAATATGCATCCTGCTCCAACATATTTTCAATGCCACGTACCTGACCCTCAATTCGCTTCAGGCGATTCATCAGATCTTTGTATTCCTTTTGTGAACGCTCCTTCGTCTTATGTGAAGCCTGACAACATTCACTTCCTTTAGTCTCCTCAATCTCTGTCTCTTTCATACACCCTCCGTGATAGAATATCAGTTCCATTTTCTCTTCTTATTCCAGACGCAAAATACCCATAGGGGGTATTTGTCTTAAAGTAATTATATACCCCCTATGGGTATTTTGCAAGTCTGTATTGAATTGATTAATGAATTCCTCTGAATATTCTCTACCACTCCCACTCCTGCATCAGACGCTTGAATCTGCTCTCGTGCTGCTCACCCTTTTTCTTGTAATACTCATTCACGGAGGCAAGTGTAATCAGAATCACGCCTGCAGCAAGAAGATAAATCCACCATGCAAGGCTCAGCCAGAAGGTTCTTGTCATATAGAAAAGCAATGCTGCAAGCGTTATGCACGCAAGCAGAAACCAACGTTTGCTTTTGATCCAGAAGGAAATCACCAAAATAACAAGTGCCGCAATACCCAGAATCAAAACATCTGATAATATCCTGCTTCTGATGGCATCCACTCCCTGCCAGAACATGCATACCACGATTGTGATATAATAAACCCATGTAAATACCTTTTCACATCCGCGCCAGATCCACTTGTACAGACAAAGTGACAGCAGAATCAGTGGAAGCATTCTATATTCGGATTGGAGCTCTAAAGGCACCAGGAAAAAGGGCTGAGTCCACCACATCACACATATAATAAACACCGTGATGGAAAGAAGGATACGATCCATACTCTGATGAATTCTGTGATAAAAACGTACCACATAGACTGCTAACATCAGAAGCCCTATAAAATGCCATACATCATTGACCGGACTGGTCAGTAGAATCAACGTCGGGATGATACTCATAATCCCATACCAGTCAATCAGTGCCTCCTTAGGTCTCACAATATTTACTATCTTTTGGTTGTTGTGTAATAGATAACTCAATAAAAGCATGCTTAAAAATACAAGAGTCCAGGCAATCATATAAAAATTCTCGCCTAAATGAAAAACAAGATTCATATTTTCTAATCTTCTTCCAATAATCAGCAGTACCACTGCTACAGGAACAACTCCACTCCACATCATACGCAGTCGGTACAGCGTCCACATACACAGTGCCGCCTCCAGTATCAGCAGCAGAATACAGGTATAAAGTAAAACAATCACTGCAACTTCATCAGAAACCATATTCAAAGAATAATCAAATATGCTCAATGTCACCAGCACCTGTGACAGTATGGAATAGCTCAGACTCTTTTTGTAGAGTGCCCACACCGTAACCAGTAAGGCTCCAATGATAAAAATGATATATTGAATCATATGCGTCAAATCTGCGCTGGCATACAGATCCTCAAATAATGTAAAGCTGCAAAATTGCCTTACAAAACCGCATATGATTGCTGCATACATGACCCAGTACATGATGCGTTCCTGTCCTCTCCACACAATTTTATACAAGAAAGCGACAGCCAGCAGAAAAGGAATGATATTGATCAGGCTCTCAAATGCTTCCGGTAGTGTAAAGAACGGCTGAACCCACCAAGCCACACAAAGCAGCATCACTGCAACAGAATAAATGGGTCTGTGACTGTTTTTATGTACGCGTTTTACGAAATTCAAAGTATAAAGAATCAATAAGAATACAGAAATAAACCGCCATACTTCATCTCCGAAAAACAAGCCTGCTGGAACACAGACAGCGCTTATGCTGATCCAGTCAAGAAGACATACATAACTGCTCTCACCCTTCTCTGTTTTCAATACACTATGATACAGTAATCTGCCTGTGACCAACGCGCAAAGAAATACCACCGTTAGGATCACCTGTTGCATATCATAATTGAATCCTGTCATTCCGACGAGCCGGTACACCGGAATCCAAAAGAAGATCATTGAGAGAAAGCCTGTGATCGTGTTTCCTCTTTGACGGACTCCCCACTGACATATGATTGCTGCTGATATAGCGATGATGCCCGTCCAGTATCCCGGTCTGTACTCACAGCACCAGCAAAGTACAGTCACCATGCTCAGCGCATATACAAGAGTGAAAAGCATCTGACCGCTCTCACGCTTCATGATATTGATTTTATGGTACACTGCCGGAATCAGATAGATCATCAGAATCGCAGCAGCAGCTCCCATTGGTACACTCAGACACTCAGCAACAGTCCATTCCGCAAAAAACTGCGATGTCGTCACATATAGAGATAACGTTGCCATCACTGCAAGTACATACATCCATACCTGTGCCAGACTGCAGTTATGCTTATACAGACGATTTCCCGTCTCAACAGCAGACTCTCTCAATTCTATCATCTTTAAATACAGCGCAGTAACAGCATAAAGCGTTAATAACCACGCATAGACCTGTGCATAACCCTTCTGCATTGCAAAGTACTCAAAGCATCCCATCAATACTCCCAAAGTCCATACCATGATAGAAAAAGGAAATACAAACCGCTTCAGTCTGCTGTCCTTCCGCTGCAGCAGCATGGCCAGAATCGTAAAAAGCGTAATAAACAAGTAGTAAATCAAAAAGACATTGCTCTCTGCGTCCGGATAGATTGCAAGAACAAAACTGATAAAAGTAAAAAGTGTACTCCATGGCACTAAAAAGGCTGCAATCTTCGTAAAGACATTCTCCTGCCTGTCGCATGAGAACATAACCAGTGCCACCGTATATACCGCCGCCGATGCGGCATAAATCAGCGTCATTTTCCCGTTAAAACAAATATAAATACCGGTCAGTAATAGTAAAATACGTGCATAATACAGAAACATGGATAAAAATATATTGTCCATATTTTTGATTGTCTTTGTCAGAAAAATGACCACAAGACAATAAACCGCTAATGCAAGCACCCGAATATCGGCTTCTCTGAGCAGCTGCCAGATGCCCGAAACAATGATCCCTGTTCCGGCAAGATATGTCGTCCATATAAAAAGTTTGGATTGATAGATTCTGATACCAAATCCACACGCCGCTGTGAGACATACAGATGCAAATAAAGAAAGCAGATACTTTCCATCACCTTGAACAGAAAGATACTGACCTAATAACTCAAAATAACCAGCCCCCAGAAATGCAAGAGGGATAAAAAGACTTCCGAGAGAATAAAACGTCAGTCCCGTTTGCTTCAATAACAGTTTTCTTCTCGAAAAAGCGGACACTCCAAAGAAAAATACAATCAGTAAAGCAATAATGGTTGCCTTTGCAAAACCCGGCAGTATATTCCATGTAGTCGTTGCGAAAATAAGTCCCGCAACTACAATAAAGATCACACCAATCAAAAATACGACATTCATTGTATGGATCTTTTTCTTTGGCTTCACCACAGGCTGTGGATAAGCACGCTGCGGCTGAATCGTATATACTGTCTGCTGAACCGGCTGCGGCTGGACTGACGGCTGCGGCTGGACTGACGGCTGCACCGGACGAGACTGGATCGGTGGCTGCACATACTGACTCTTCCTTATTTCTTCCTGCTCCCTCAGTTTCCGTTTTAGTACAGTGTTCTGATTATAAAAAATAATAACCAGCGGAATTAAAGCCAGTGGACTCAGTACCCACAGTACTCCTAATAAAGCCAAGCTTCCAAACATAATAATCTCCTCCCGTTTCGGATCATCACTGTCAACATCCAGCTTTTATGATTCTATCTGATATTTTCTCACTATATTTTTCCCTGCTGTATCCTTCTGTACACCAAGTACAAAAGAAAATCGATCTGCGTCAATACTCATCCAGAAATCCTGCTCTGGAAATACATCCTGATTCTCTGGATCAAAGAAATGCTTTGCTGCCCTTTCCTTTAAGGCAAGCGCTCTTTCTTTGATTTCAAAGGGCTGCTCTAACAGAAGGCTTCTGATATATTCTGCACATAGCGTATCCTCTTCTGTCTCTGCAATTCCACGCTTACCCATACACACAAGGAAAACATATTCCGGACTTTTCCGCTTAATATATGCTGCAACAGCCTTTGCATTCACAAGACTTCCGGTGATCAGCTCCTCTGCGCCGGTGGCATTTACGATTCCCTGTGTACCTGCCCCGCTTGTATGAATGATTACTTTTCCACTAAAATCTCCTGAAGCAGTCTGAGAAGGTGAATTACCATAATCACAGCCTTCACAGATTTTCCCCATTCTCTCACCAATCAAAACATAATCCGGATGCTCCTCTTTGATACGATAAGCCTCTTCCAATGCCCCGACTGCAATGATTTCCTTTGCGCCTCTGTCGAACAGATAGCATTCTAAAGAAAATGCGCGAAACACATCAATAATCACAGTCAGACCTTTTGCCTTTTTTGCTCCTTCAATCATCTGTAAGATTTCTATCTGCATCCTTATGCCTCCTTAATCAGTTCTTTGACGAATTCATTCGCAGGATTCGCTTTTACCTGCTCCGGAGTATCGATCTGTAGTGCTCTTCCTTGATCCATGACCAATACCCGGTCTCCCAGCTTCATGGCTTCACGAATACTGTGCGTGATAAATATCACCGTTATTTTAAGTTCTCTATGCAGTCTGATCAGCTCATCCTGCAGCGTCTGCTTTGTAATCTCATCCAGTGCTCCAAACGGCTCATCCATCAGTAAGATATGTGGCTCAGCCGCAAGCGCTCTGGCAATACCGACTCTCTGCTGTTGTCCACCTGATAATTCTGAAGGATATCGTTTCGCCAGTTCTGCCTCCAATCCTACCATGTTCAACAACTTTAATACCAAAGCATGATTCTCCGTCTGATTCTTTCTGCCGCTGATCACCGGAACATAGGTAATATTTTTTTCAACCGTCATATGAGGAAATAACCCTTTGTTCTGTATCACATATCCCATTCTCCTGCGCAGGGCAATCAGATCCACTTCCTTCAGATTCTTCTCTTCAATATAAACATCTCCGCTGTCAGGTATATATAGACCATTCATGAGCTTCAGCATTGTCGTCTTGCCACAGCCGGAGCGTCCGATTACAGTCAGAAATTCCCCCTGCTTTACTGACAGACTGATATCCTGTAATATTTGATTTTCTCCAAAGCTTTTCTTTACATGTTCCAGCCGGATCATATCCATTGCTATTTCACCAGTCCCTTAGAGGTCAGATATTCCTTTGCAACCTCAGCTTCATCTTTGCCTTCTACTTCCACCTGATAATTCAGACCTGCCATATCCTGATCAGACAAGATGCCATCCATCTTCATCAATACATCTTCCAATCCGGGATAATTCTCCAAAGCTTCCTTTCTGACAACTGTAGAGCAGAAATAATTTGCCTGCAGATGCTGGTCATCCTCCAGTACAGCTACACCCTCTCCACCGATTTGAGCATCGGTCGTATATCCGTTTGTCACATCTATGTCTCCGGATGACATCGCCTCATACTTCAATCCGATATCAATATCCTTCACATCCTTAAACTTGATTCCATAAGTATCACACAGCAGTCCGAAGCCATCTTCCCGTTCTATATAGTCCGGATTGCCTCCAAATACAAGTGTGTCCGGTATCGCTGCAAGATCTGATGTCGTTTTCAGATTATACTGATCCACTATATCCTTACGCGCTACAACCGCAAATGTATTATTAAATCCATATAATCCGACCCAGGTCATATCGAACTTCTGCTGATATTCCTCTTTCAGCTTTGCAAACATTTCCTCATCCGATACACCCGCTGCCTCATGTCCAAGTACCATGACCCATCCGCTGGATGTATATTCCGGATAAAGATCAAACTCACCCTTTTCCATCGCCGGCTGGATATTGCTCGTTCCTCCGCCGATTCCCTTGGTAATCTCAGCTGTATAGTCTGTATCCGTCTCTATTAGCAGCTTCAGCATTTCTCCCAGTATATACTGCTCTGTCATTGGCTTCGTCGCAATCTGGATTGCTTTCAAGTCCTGTACAGCTGCCTCGGCAGTCTCTGCCTTTTCTGTTCCTGCATCTGATGTCGCTGTCTCTGTCCCGGCTGTCTGCCTGGAAGCACACCCCATTGCTGATATGCCAAACAATACCATAATCATAATCCATCCGATCCATCTTCCTGATCTCATCTTGTTTTTCATCCTTTGTCTCCTCATTCTTTCCGTTTAATCAGATCATAAATCCTACAAATGTCTTCTCCTGTTGATCCTGCGTTCCAGTCTGCCAAGCAGCCAGTCACTGATCAGCGCAAGTAAAGCAATCAATACGCTGCCACAAAATGTAAGGGCTGCGTTATAAACTGTAATTCCCCTATACACCGCTACCCCCAGTCCGCCTGCTCCTATGAAGGAAGCAATGGCAGCTACGGATATCGTCATCACAACAACATTGCGAAACCCGGCCGTAATCACACCTAATGCCAGCGGGAGCTTGATCTTCAGCATGATCTGCAGATCCGTACTGCCCATTCCTCTCGCTGCTGTAATCACATTCTCATCTACATTCCGGATGCCGGTATATGTATTTCTTACCATAGGCATAATTCCATAGATTGTCAATGCCGTCACAGCCGTCTTATCCCCGATCCCGATAAAAGGAATTAACATTCCAAGCAGCGATATAGAAGGGATCGTATAAAATACGTTTGCGATTCCGAGTATAGGCGCTGCCATTCTCTCATGGTCAGAAATCAGAATGCCTAACAGAATACCGATTACTCCTGCCAGAATAATCGCCACTGCTGATAATCCTATGTGTTGTAAGATTAATTCTCCGAACCATTCTCTGCGTCCAGAAAATGTCTGTATAATCTCTGTTAACAGTTCCATAATACTCCTCCGGTCAGCCCCGTGGCTGTCGAACATTTGTTCTTGTATGTGTGATTATATATAATGGCTGTTCTCATGTCAAGTCATTTATCTATTTATTTTTCTATCTGTCTATCATACAATAAATTTATCTGATTTCCAACCGATACATATATCAGAAACCATTATCCATTCTTGTCTTTTTGGAGGTATCCACCATGGCAGACACAAAAGAAATCAAACTGACTCACTCATCCATTCTCTCCATAAATGGAAAGCCTTATGTTTCCGTGCGTTTCGACCGCGGCTCTGACTTTGCTGAGGGAAGTATTCCGGAAGCTAAAATTGTAAAAAGCATCGGATTTGATGAAGATGAAATCAAGAAATTAGAAGACTATCTATCTGAAAATTCTAAAGACCTTCTGGTTCGTGCCAAGGATATCAGCGGTATCACACACTGGTTTTAACAAGATGAACCGTCTATGCAAGCTGCACCTTGATATGTTTTCTGGCCCACAGAAAGCATATCACATGAACCAGAAATGTCAAGATCCATGATATCGGATACGACCAATATACAACCGAAATCGAGTGGAATTCCGGTATCTGAAATACAGTTGCCAGCCAGATCAGACGAAATACACAGGCACCCAGCAAAGAAACGATCATTGGCAAAATAGAATATCCGATTCCGCGCAGTCCGCCTACCATCACGTCCATCATACCACATAATGCATAGGTGAATGCGATCACCCATAATCGATCCATCCCGGAACTGACCACAGCCGGATTATCTGTATAAATATAGAGCAGGTGATTTCCGAAATACACAGCACTCATGCCTAATATAGCGCCGACTGCGATTACAAGCAGTTCTCCTGTGATGACAATCCGATCAATCCGCTTATACTGTCTGGCTCCAAGGTTCTGTCCGGTAAAGGATAATGTTGCCTGATAAACCGCGTTCATGGATACATAAATAAATCCCTCGATGTTTGCTGCTGCAGAATTGCCCGCTACAACAACTTCTCCGAATGAATTGACCGCAGACTGAATGACTACATTGGACAATGCAAAAATCACTCCCTGAAATCCTGCAGGCAAGCCGATTTTTAATATTCTCATAAATTTATCCATATCAATATGCAGCTCTGACAGAGTCAGTTTGATTGCGCCGGTTTCATTCATCAGGCATCTAATCACAAGTACTGCAGAAATATATTGAGAAATAACCGTAGCAATTGCCACACCTGCTACACTCATTTTGAACACAATCACAAGCAGTAGATTTAAAATTACATTAACGATTCCTGCATAGAACAGATAATATAGCGGTCTCTTGGTATCCCCTACAGAGCGTAGTACTGCACTGCCAAAATTATAAACCATCATAGCCGGCATACCCAGAAAATAAATACGCAGATAAATAACAGCTAACGGAAGCACCCCGTCAGGAGTCATCATCATTTCCAGAATCACTCCTGCTCCGGCCATACCGATGACTGTCAAGATCAATCCACTGTAAACACCAAGCAGTATTGATGTATGAACTGTCTGCTTCAGTTCTTTACTCTGCTTTGCTCCAAAATAATGGGCAACCAGTACATTGGCTCCAACTGACAGCCCGACAAACAGATTCACCAGCAGATTGATCAATGCTGTATTCGATCCCACTGCTGCCAGCGCATTGTCTCCGGCAAATTTACCGACAACAATAATGTCAGCCGCATTAAATAACAGCTGCAAAATACTGGAGCACATCAGCGGCAGTGTAAAGAGCAGCATCTTCTTCAAGATCGATCCATTCACCATATCAATCTCATATTTTGTTTTCCTTTTTTGATCATCCATTAATATGCTTTCTCTTCCATTCCTTCACAGCTCTCAGTTTCTCACTGACTGCCATTTCATTTCCTTGGTCTGTCGGATGATAATAAGTCGTTCCCGCCATAGCTTCCGGCAAGCAGTCCATAGCAGTCAATTTATCCTCTGTGTCATGCGCATACTCATATCCTTTGCCATACTCCAGATCTGCCATGAGCTTAGTCGGTGCATTGCGCAGCTGCAATGGAACAGGCTCTGCACGACTATTTCTGATATCTGCCTTACTTGCCTCACAGGCTGTATAAAGTGCATTAGATTTAGGGGCCATTGCCAGATATGTGACCGCATGGGTCAAATTAATATCACATTCCGGCATTCCGTTAAAATGACAGGCCTGATATGCCGCCACTGCCACCTGTAGTGCCTGTGAATCTGCCATTCCGACATCCTCACTTGCAAACCGTATCAATCGTCTGGCGATATAAAGCGGCTCCTCACCACCCTGCAGCATCCTGTTCATCCAGTAGATTGCCGCATCCGGATCCGAATTTCTCATTGACTTGTGCAATGCTGATATTAAATTATAATGCTCTTCTCCATTTTTGTCATATAAAAGTGATTTCCGGGTGATGCACTGCTCCATTCCCTCATCCGTCACAAGAATCCCGTCCGCACTGATTTCTCCATTCAGCACTGCCATCTCCAGCGTGTTGAGGGCCGTTCTGGCATCTCCGTTAGAAAATGCCGCAATGGCTGCAATCTGCGTATCCGTCATGTGTACATTCTGATAGGCAAAGCCCTTATCACTTTGCAGTGCATGTCTTAACAGCTTCTGAATATCTGCTTCTGATAATGCCTTCAGCACAAACACCTGGCATCTGGACAACAGCGCTGAATTAATCTCAAATGACGGATTCTCTGTCGTTGCTCCAATCAGGGTAATGCTTCCCCGCTCCACATAAGGCAGAAAGGCGTCCTGCTGTGCCTTATTAAAACGATGGATCTCATCCACGAACAGAACCGTTCTGATTCCAAGACTGCGGCTCTCGTCTGCCTGCTTCATGACATCTTTGATTTCCTTGATGCCACTTGTCACTGCTGAAAAATTGATAAAGCTCGCGTTGGTCTTTCCGGCTATGATGCCCGCCAGTGTTGTCTTTCCGACTCCGGGCGGACCCCAGAAGATCATGGAGGACACCTGATCCCGTTCAATCAGCTGACGCAGCATTTTCCCTTTACCAAGCAAATGCTCCTGTCCCACGAAGTCCTCCAGACCTTCCGGTCTGAGCCTGCTCGCAAGCGGTACTGTCTGTGTTCTGTTATCATCAAATAAAGAAATCTGTTTCATCCTGTTCAAACCCTCACTCACTATAAAACAGGTCCATTACGACCTGTTTACAGTGTAGCAAACATTTGTTCTTTTTGCAAGTATAACCATTTGACGTGTTATACTAAGTAATGCACGGATTGCTTCGTTGCTATGCAACTCTCGCAATCCTACGCCATTCGCAATCCGTGTTATCACACTACTTGCTCATGTCTAGCGGGCCAACCAGTCTCGCTTGCTTTCATGCAAGCATGAGCAAGCAAGACCGTTTGGCCCTTGCATTACATATAATCAACGCTCATCAGACAGAGTCCCTTTGCCGGTGCTGTCACACCCGCAATCTCGCGGTTCTTTGCTTCAAGTATCTCCTTCACTCTCTCCTGCCCGATCTCACCGAGACCGACCCCGACCAGTGTACCGGTCAGAATCCTGACCATATTGCGTAGAAATCCATTTCCGTGAAAGGTCAATGCAATATAATCTCTGGCATCGTCCTCCTCCATCCGTGAAGAAATTCTTGTAATCTCGATTCGGTCAACTGTCCGTACAGTGGATTTCTTCTTCCGCGGATTCTTGCAGAAGCTGCAAAAGTCATGCTCTCCTATCAGATACTGCGCTGCTTCCTGCATCCTGGCAATATCCAGTCGCTGCTCCAGCGTCCATACATATTTCCGGTCAAAAAGTGGCTTTGTCACTCCGTCATAACACAGATAACGGTATGTCTTACCGATTGCATTATATCTTGCATGAAATCTGTCTGAGGCCTCACGTACTTCCTTAATCACGATATCATCCGGCAGATAATGATTCATATAGTCCTGCAGTTCTCTTACATTCATATCCACATCCAGAGGAAAATGTGCCACCATTCCCTCTGCATGTACTCCGGCATCTGTCCTTCCCGCTCCAATCACCTCAACAGGCGCCGCGCTCAGATGTGCTAACACGTCCTCTATCTTGCCTTGTATCGTAACCTGATCCGGCTGGTGTTCCCAGCCAAAATACCGTGTTCCGTCATATCCAATCACAATTTTGTATTTTTTCTCCATCTCTTCCTGCCCCTTTATCCAATCTCGATACCTTACCGACTTATCAGACCACATTTTGGATTTTCTGTCAACTCTGCATAGCTTCCTTCCAAACCGGCAAAAATTCTTTCAAATATAATTTTTGTATTTTTATACAAATTGAGTTATAATATTTGTAAACAATCCCGAATTTTTATTCAATTTAAAATTCATTCACAAATAAACGTGCAATTTTATATCGGAGGAATGCCTATGCTGGAAAAAATTGATCTCAAAAAAGAAATCAGTGATGAAGAATACAAAGCCAAAAGAGATGCCCTGACCTTGTCTCTCGCTGAATTGCAGCGTGAGCTGCGTGCAAAGAACGTTCCGGTCATGATTGTTTTTGAAGGACTCGGTGCAGCAGGAAAAGGCGTACAGATCAATCATCTGATCCAGCCTCTGGATCCACGTGGCTTTGAAGTCTTTACAACCGCCCGCGAAACTGAGGATGAACATCTGCATCCCTTCCTCTGGAGATTCTGGACAAAGACACCTGCCAAGGGCCGCATTGCAGTCTATGACAACAGCTGGTACCGCAAGACCCTGCTTGGCCGTTTTGATCAGGACGTCTCAAAAAAGCAGGCACACAATGACTATATAGAAATCAATTCGTTTGAAAAGCAGCTCACTGATGACGGAACGCTCCTGATTAAATTCTTCCTGTATATCTCCAAAAAGGAACAGGCAAAGCGTTTCAAGGATCAGCTGTCTCACAAGGGAACCGCCTGGCGCGTATCCGATGGCGATCTCCATCGTAATAAAAATTATGACAAATTTTCAAAATATGTTGAGGAGATGCTCCAGCAGACCGACGCAGAGTATGCGCCCTGGACGATTGTAGAGGCTGAAAATGAAAAATATGCCACGATCAAGATCCTTTCCACCACAGAAAAGTACTTCAAGCAGAAATTAGCCTCCATCGCTGCAGCTGCTCCCGTGATAAAAGACGGCAAATTCAGCGAGGGCAGCTACCAGACCAGTTCTCTGCAAAAGGCTGACCTGACCAAGAGTCTGACTCGTGAAGAATATAAAAAGCAAGTGAAAAAGCTGCAGAAACGGCTAACTGACCTGCATGGTCAATTATATGCAAAGCGTATTCCTGTCGTACTGGCATTTGAGGGCTGGGATGCCGGCGGCAAAGGCGGAGCCATCAAACGTCTGACAGAAGCTCTTGACCCACGCGGTTATACCGTGAATCCCACCTCTGCTCCTAACGATATCGAACGTGTACATCATTATCTCTGGCGGTTCTGGAATCACATGCCAAAGGATGGACATATTGCCATATTTGACCGCACCTGGTACGGACGTGTCATGGTAGAGCGTATCGAAGGCTTCTGTTCCGTAGAGGAATGGGAACGTGCCTACAAGGAAATCAATGATATGGAATCACAGCTTGCAAGTCATGGTGCTATCGTCATCAAGTTCTGGATGCAGATTGATAAAGATGAACAGGAACGCCGCTTTACTGACCGTCAGAACACCCCTGAAAAGGCATGGAAGATCACAGATGAAGACTGGCGCAACCGTGAAAAATGGGATCTTTATGAGCAGGCTGTGGATGAGATGCTCATCCGCACCTCAACCACCTATGCTCCCTGGGTCATCGTAGAGGGAAATGATAAGTATTATGCCCGGGTCAAGGTACTTGAGACGGTGGTAAGCGCACTTGAAAAACGACTTAAGTAGAAAAATACACAACAAATAATTCTTAATGGATTTGAAAGCTTTCCTTGTCCAATATCAGCATTTCAAGACTGGTTTCCGGCTAGTATTTTTTTCAATCTCCAAGTTGATAATGTTCCAAGTTCCATGCAGGTATTTCTTCTATAAGTATTTACATACCTGTACTTTCTATGATAATATGGACAGCGGACATTTCTATAAACCACAAGGAGAAACAAAATGCAGGATACAGAACAAATAAAAGAAAATAAAATGGGGACCATGCCGGTCAACAAATTATTGATCTCCATGTCTTTACCAATGATGATTTCCATGCTGGTACAGGCGTTATACAATGTAGTAGATTCCATATTCGTATCTCGGATCTGTGAGGATGCACTGACTGCAGTATCCCTGGCATTTCCGATACAAAGTCTGATGATTGCACTCGGTGCAGGCATGGGTGTTGGTGTGAATGCACTCCTGTCCCGCTCTCTTGGAGAAAAGGATTATCATAAAGTAAATAAAGCTGCCATGAACGGCATCTTCCTGTCGCTGATCAATATCATCATCTTTGTATTGATTGGTATCTTTGTTACAAAGCCATTTTATTTAAGTCAGACAGATGATCCTGAAATAGTCGCCTATGGCATTGAATATCTGACCATTGTCTGCTGCTGTTCTTTTGGTATCTATACACAGTTTATATTTGAACGACTGCTGCAGTCAATTGGCAAAACGTTTTATACAATGTTGACCCAGGGGTTGGGAGCGATTATCAATATCATCCTTGATCCGATCCTGATATTTGGACTTCTCGGATTTCCGAAAATGGGAGTTGCCGGAGCTGCAATCGCAACAGTCATCGGACAGATTGTGGCAGGTATTTTTGCCATCATCCTGAACCTGAAGAAAAACACAGAAGTACATCTGCACTTCAAGGGTTTTCGTCCTGATCCCCAGACCATCGGACAGATTTACTCAGTTGGACTTCCTTCTATCATCATGCAGTCCATCGGTTCGATTATGACCTATGGCATGAACCACATTCTGATTGCATTCTCTTCTACAGCAACAGCGGTATTCGGCGTATATTTCAAGCTGCAGAGCTTTATCTTCATGCCTGTATTCGGCCTGAACAACGGCATGGTACCAATTATAGCCTTCAACTACGGTGCAAGAAAAAAAGACCGTATGATCCGCACCATGAAGCTGAGCATTCTATATGCTGAGGTTATGATGTTCATCGGATTTCTGGTCTTTCAATTCCTGCCTGAACCTTTATTCAGATTATTTGATGCGTCTGATCACATGCTGAGCATGGGGATTCCCGCACTGCGAATCATCAGTATTCATTTCCTGCTCGCAGGCTTCTGTATCATCGTCGGCTCTGTATTTCAGGCACTCGGTAACGGGGTCTACAGCATGATTGTCTCCATCACCAGACAGCTTGCAGTCCTGCTGCCCGCTGCCTACCTGCTCTCCAGGCTCGATAATGTCAACTACGTCTGGTGGGCATTTCCGATCGCAGAGCTGGCTTCACTCGTCGTCTCCACCTTCTTCCTGATCAGAATCAACCGAAAGATTCTACAGAAGATGTAAGCCGATTAATTTTCATTCATTTTTGCAAGCTTTGCCGCCTGATCAGCGGCGATGCATGCGTCTATGATTTCTTGGATATCTCCATTCATAATCTTATCCAGCTTGTACAGTGTCAGATTGATTCTATGATCCGTGACACGACCCTGTGGGAAGTTGTAGGTTCTGATTTTCTCGGAACGATCTCCCGTGCCGACCTGGCTTCTTCTGGCCTCAGCCTCTGCATCATGCGCCTTTTGCTGCTCCAGATCGTACAGCTTGGTACGCAGGAGTGCGTAAGCCTTAGCTTTATTCTGAATCTGTGACTTCTCTGTCTGTGAATAAATCACAATGCCTGTCGGCATATGGGTCAGACGTACTGCGGAGTCCGTCGTATTGACACACTGTCCGCCTGCTCCTGATGACCTGCAGACATCAATTCTGATATCCTTTTCATCAATGACAACGTCTACTTCCTCAGCCTCCGGCATCACTGCTACCGTAATGGTGGAGGTGTGGATACGTCCGCCACTCTCCGTCTCCGGAACACGCTGTACGCGATGTACACCGCTCTCATATTTCATAACAGAGTAGACGCCCTGTCCCGTCAGCATAAATGTTACGTTCTTCATACCGCCGATGCCGATTTCCTCGACCTCGATCGTCTCTACCTTCCAGCGTCTGCTCTCTGCATAATGTACGTACATACGATAAATCTCAGCTGCAAATAAAGCCGCTTCAT
>CAYRJT010000015.1:17202-18737 GCA_964424675.1 uncultured Lachnospiraceae bacterium | reverse complement strand
TCCATTATTGATCAGGCAGAGGAACTGCGCAGTGTGGTTACAGGAGGCAGAGTGACTCCGATTACAGAATTCATACAACAGACACTGGGAGGAGTGATTGGAAACATGTGGATTATGATTGCAGCGACACTGACATTATCTGTGCTTCTGATTATTCTGATTACGACCATGTTCCTGCAGCTGATTACAGCCAGAGAACACAGTGCAATCGCAATTAAGAAGTCTATCGGCTTCACGAATCAGGACATCCGGATACAGCTGGGAATCAGGATTTTCCTGATACAGGCGGCGGCAATCATAGCAGGAATCATCCTGACAAGTACTCTGGGAGAAGGTCTTTTTGGTATGATTCTCTCTTCTCTCGGAGCTGCTAAGATTACGCTGCTGACAAATCCGGTCATCACCGGTCTGGCATGCCCGGCAGGACAGCTTCTTGTCTGCATTGTGACAACCGTGTCAGCAACAGGAGCCGTTAAAAAGTATCATATTAGAGATCAGATTATGGAATAGTCAATCAGACACAGAAGCAACGATAAAGGAGAAAACATGATAAAAGCAGATAGAATCAGTAAAACAATCGGAACAACAGAAATACTGAGGAATATATCCTACAGTATTGAAAAAGGAGATTATATAGCCGTCATGGGTCCATCTGGTTCCGGAAAGTCAACATTTCTCTATAGTATCAGTGGTATGGATGGAATCAGTGCAGGAAAGATATTGTTTGATGACAAGGACATGACACAGATGTCGGAAAAGGAACTGACGTTACTGCGTCTGACAGAAATGGGATTTGTGTTTCAGAATGCTCAGTTATTAAAGAATCTGTCAATCTTAGATAACATTATGCTTCCGGGTCTGGTTGCAGGACTGGAGAAGCCGGATGCGGTTCGTGAAAGAGCGCTCCAATATATGAAACGCATGGGGATTGATCAGCTTGCTGGCCGCGATATCCGTGAGGTGTCAGGCGGACAGCTGCAGAGAGCATCTATTTGCCGTGCTATGATCAACTGTCCTAAGGTTCTCTTTATGGACGAACCGACAGGTGCACTGAACAGTGAAGCGACAGAGGAAGTATTGATGATCATTCAGGAGCTGAATGCAGATGGTATGACGATCGTACTTGTTACACATGATGCACATGTGGCAGAGTCTGCGGCGAAGATTGTACTGATTCAGGATGGTGTGATAGATTCTGTTAAGATCAACCGGGAATGATAGTGATATGGTTATGATGAAATATAGTTGACAAACACACTAATCGGGATATAATAAAGTTATACAAGTAATACAAATCATACTTTTATATCCGGAGGTGCCATGCAAATGAGAAAAACATATTTAGATCATATACGATGGGCTACAGTATTATTGGTATTGGTTTACCATGTATTCTATCTGTACAACCATGTCGGGGTTCTTGGTGGTGTCGGAAGTCCCGGAACTTCCTGTTATCAGGATTCCATTCTCTATTTTTTATATCCGTGGTTTATGGCACTGCTGTTCCTGATTGCAGGAATCAGCAGCCGGTATTC
>CAYRJT010000015.1:0-17102 GCA_964424675.1 uncultured Lachnospiraceae bacterium | reverse complement strand
TATTCCTGTTTTCCGTGCTGTTAGTGTTAATCAGGAAAATCAAGGTGTCAGAGAAGCTTTGGGAAGTATGTGGTAAATGCAACATCGTCGTATTGATTTTATTTGCCATTCCGGTATGGGGAGCAGCACAGATTCTAAATGCACCGGTTATTACAACCTATCGCTTCGGTATCTATTTCTTCCTATATTTATTAGGCTATTTCGTCTTTTCCCATGACGAGGTACAGGACAGAGTGGAGAAGATACATATTCCGGCACTGGTCATTGCTGTCGGAGCCGGAGTCGGATATGTGATTTATTACTTTGGACAGAACTATGCAGAGTCGGCGTGTCTGAAGAGCATCTTTACCAATCTCTATCTGTGGGCAGCCATTCTTGCAATCCTTGGCTGCGGTAAAGCGTGGTGCAGCAAAACCTCCAGATTCTCAGAATACATGACGAAGTCAAGCTTTGGGTTATATATTGTACATTATCCAATTGTATTATGGGTGTGCTATCTGCTGCTGACCTATACGAAGCTGCCGGTATGGATGATGTATTTATTGGCACTCGTTTTGGAATTTACAATCACTCCTCTTGTCTATGAACTATTCAGACGGATTCCGGTAGTCAGATATCTGGTACTCGGAATCAAAAAACCAAAGGCAGAACATAAGTAAAAAACTTGACTTTACAGCAAATATGCGCTATGTTTTACAACAGAAACAGAAGAAACGAAATTGAGAAATAGTGTGTATGGAAGCTGTGTGCTGAGTACGAGCAATTGATCGTTCGCCCTAAGCTGAGTAATCAGACTTAGGGCTTTTTATTATCTAAGGATACGGAGGATGGAGATTTATGAAGCTGGAGAAACTGGTAGGAGACAGATTTAAGGAGAAGCCTGCAGACTGTGTGATTGACAGTCATGCCTTGATGGTACGCGGAGGGTATATGAAATACGTGGCAAATGGAATATATTCTTCCTACATGCCGCTACGCAGAATCACACATAAGATTGAACGGATTATTCGTGAGGAAATGGATGCCATTGATGGCCAGGAGGTTCAGTTTCCCGTAGTAATGCCGGCAAGTCTGTGGCAGGAATCCGGCAGATATGAGAGCATTGGCAGCGAGCTGGTACGCTTTACAGACAGAAGCAAGAGTCCGCTTGTACTTGGAATGACGCACGAAGAGGCAGCGGTACAGCTGGTGCGTGAATATGGTCAGACCTATTCCAAATATCCATTTATGATTTATCAGATTCAGACGAAGTTCCGTGATGAAGCGCGTCCACGTGCCGGTCTGATTCGTGTACGTGAATTTACGATGAAGGATGCTTATTCCTTCCATTTGAATCAGGAGGATTTGGAGGAATACTATGATCGCTGTTATAAGGCATACGAGCGAATCTATCAGAGAGCAGGGCTACCGGAGGTCGTAGCGGTTGCATCAGATTCCGGTATGATGGGCGGAAGCATCTCACATGAATTTATGCTGTTAACACCGATTGGAGAGGATTCCATCGCCATCTGCAGCGAGTGTGATTATCGTGCAAATATGGAGGCTGCAGAGAGCATCATTCATAATGACAGAGATGTCACATCAGAAGAATTGATACTGGTACATACTCCGGGAATTCATACAATTGAAGACATCTGCGAGTTCCTTCACGGCTCCAAGCAAAAGAGCTGCAAGGCAGTTGTATACCAGAAAAATGAGGACGATTCCTATATCGTTGTGTTTATCAGAGGAGATCTCGATGTCAATGAGACGAAGCTGACGAATTATCTTGGATTTGACATTCATCCTGCTGTTATTACAGAGGAATGCGGTCTGAACGCAGGCTATATCGGACCATATAATCTGAAGGGCGACTTCACGATTCTGTATGACCGTTCATTGGAGCATGGCAACAATTTATCCTGCGGCGGCAACGTGACAGAATATCACTATACCGGTCTGGATATGGAAAGAGACATCAAGGATGCAGAGTATCATGATTTTGCGAAGATGTTAGACGGTGGTATCTGTCCAAAATGCGGAAAACCGACGATATCTATTTCAAGAGGCATCGAGGTGGGCAACATATTCCAGCTGGGAACCAAGTATACCAAGTCTATGAACATGACGTACTGTGATCAGGAAGGCAAGAGCCACTATCCGATTATGGGATGCTATGGCATCGGTGTTGGAAGACTGGCGGCCTCTGTCTGTGAGGCACATCATGATGAGTACGGTCCAATCTGGCCGATGGCGATTGCACCATGGCAGGTACATATCTGTGCACTGCGCGCAGACAATGCCGAGGTGAAGGAATATGCAGACCGACTTTATCAGGAGCTGCAGTCAGCCGGTATCGAGGTCATCTATGATGACCGTAATGTCAGTGCAGGCGCTATGTTCTCTGATGCAGACCTTCTCGGAATTCCGCTGAGAGTAATTGTCAGCCCCAGAAATCTGAAGGAGAGCTGCTGCGAGATTGTATCCAGAGATAAGACTATTTCCATGAAGGTTCCAACAGGAGAAGTCAAAGAGAAGCTGAAGGAGCTGATCGGATAGAGGATTCATTTGCACAGATATCAAATGTGGAGAAATCAAATGAAATTAACCGAGTTAACAGATCAGGAAGTCAAGACAATCTATCTGATTCATAATAAGATTAATTATCATGATATGAATCAGAGAAAAAAGGTATTCGATATGCTGCAGAAGAAGGAGCTTCTGCATTCGGAGCCTGCGCGCGAATATGCTGACAGGATAGGCAGTCTTGGGCAAAATGAGACAGAAGAACCTCTCAGCTGTATCTTCTGTAGTAAGATAGAAAGGGACGGTGATACCCTGATCTGCCCTGAGTGTCTGGAGCAGATGCGAAAACGCCTCAAGGTCGTCACAGGAGAGAAAAAGCCGGCTTCCAGAGAACCGGTAGAGCCGGTCAGGGAGAAATTCCGGATTCGCTGGTATATGGTCATATGTGCAATTGCAGTACTGCTGGCAATCACCGCAGGCATAGCAGCACTTATTATAAATTCCCGGGGTATACAGAAATCTTCACATACCGAGAAAAGTTATGTGAAAACCTATGATACACATTTGAAGCATCTGGATCTTGTTCTGGGGGAATCTCAACCGTATAATGCATACAGTCTGTGTTATCAGATTCTGACGAAGGAAGAGCATCCGACAAATAACTATTTGATTACATTTACGAATGAGGCTCGAAAGCTGGAAGGCATCGCGCTGCAAATGAATGGGCAGGAGGATGCTGATCGTATACTGCAGTTGAATCTGATGGCAGCAGCCGGTGCTTCACTTTATAATCATATGACAATTGATGAAGCAAAAAAGCTGCTGGAACAGATGATCAGTCAGAATGGGCTTATGACCTATGAGGGATACCAATGGGCTATGAGAGCAGATGATAAAGGGACTTACTTTCTATTGATAGATGAGAACCTGACGCAGCAGCTCACAGGAGAAAATGCAGCAGAACAGATTACGAACCGTTCAGATCTGATCCTTTTATTAGGAGATACATTTGATCAGGCTGAGAGGCTGTTAGGCCAGTCGGAAGCAGTTGTGACAGAGAATACAAGATATTTTACAGATGAATGTATTTCTGTCATTTATGATACGGATTCACAGAAGATTATTTATATTGATTGTGATGGATCAGGGAAATCATCGTATAAAATCTGTGGGATAGCATATGGGGACATGAAGGAAGATGCACTTGCGTTATTGGAGACAGAGGGATTATCTGCTCCATCCAGTACGACAGATGATACAGTGAATTATTCGCTGAGCAGCAACGGACAGGCAGCAGAGTTATCCATAACATTTACAGAGAATCATGTTAGCTTAATCTGTATTAGTCTGTTATAATCAAATTAAGACGTGAAATAGGACTAAAGTACGTTTTTACATGGAGGTAATGATGCGTGGATTAGGATATGTATTTCAGGTACTTGCAAAAGGGATTGGAACAAAGGCAGCAATCGCGGTCACTGCAACAGCAGTAACCGTTACTTCAGGTGCCGTGGGTTATGGCGGTTATCAGGCTGTTACACATATTCAGCAAATCAGACAGGAGAGACAGCTTCAAGCAGAAGAACCTGTTGTGCATCCCCCGAAGCAGGTATCAGAGGTCGATCCTTCACTCAGTCTTCCACAAACTCAAAACACAGCTCCGGTACAGGGAAATAATACATCTGATTCACAGGATCATGAGATAGATGAAAATACGGACAGCCAGAATACGAACGATGAGAATCCGAAGAGTAATGAGCTAAAAAATAAAGAACTGAACGTAAATCAGCGAAAAGAAAGACTGGCAGCAGTTAACGCAAAAGCAGTGCCGAAGAAACCCACTGCTGCAATTAATCCGGTTAATCAGTTAACGCTTCAGCAGCTATATCTGAATGCGCTGCAGCAGGCAGTGTCAGGAACGCAGACCCAGCAGCCCTCTGGAAATACAAATTCCGGCGGAACAACTACCAATCAGGAACAGACTCCTTCCATAGTTCCAACAGTGAATCCGACTCCTATTCCTGATCCTGCACCAAATCCTCCATCATGGTCTCCGATTAACCAGCAGGCCAAGAAAATCACGCCCGCAGTTCTGTACGGAGAAAATCCGTCTATTGCAGGTACAAGCTATATTACAAGTGAGACACAGCCACTTAATGAGAAGCAGTACACGGTGATATTGTACTTATGTGGAACGGATTTGGAATCAAATGGTGGAGAAGGAACGGACTCCATTTTAAATATGTTATCTTCTTCCTATGACATGAATAAGGTCAATGTTCTTGTCTGTGCTGGCGGAACAAATGACTGGAAGAATGATTACATGAATTCCGGACAAAGTGATGATGATGATAACTGCAACAATAATGAGGTCAAATTTAATATTTATCAATTGAATCCGGATGCAATCACAGGTACAAAATATACGAGCAGAGCTGCTATGCCGGCTGAGTCAGATAAAGAAGCTCTGACAAATAGAATGATTAATTCACAGACCGTGAAGCTTCTTGGAAGCTATGATGCCATTGATATGGGTCAGGATCAATTGGTGGCAGGAGCTTTGAATCTAGGTTCTACTTATTACCCAGCTGAAAATTATGGAATCGTTTTCTGGAATCACGGTGGCGGCATCAATGGTGGTGTATGTACCGGAGCATCAACCGATCAGGTAAAAGGAACCGCCATTACGGCGACAGAACTGGAGTCAGCGTTTGCCAGCAGCAGTCTCTATGAATCCGGCAAAAGAATGTCGTTCATCGGATATGACGCATGCTTGATGGGTAGTGTAGAACTGGCTTATAGTTTGTCTCCTTACTGTGATTATATGCTGGGCAGTTCGGAGATTACATCCGGCAACTGGGCATATGGTGATATTCTTGACTGCATTAGCAATCAATCGACGACGGCAGTAGAGTCAGGGACAGCGGTAGATAATGCATCCATATGCAAAATGATGGTGGATAGTTACCATAGCCAGCATTATGGAGGAATAGAGATTGCATCTATGGCATGCTTTGATTTATCAGAAATGAATGCAGCGGCTGAGGCAATTAATACATCAGGTGCAGCACTTTTAGATATGTATGAGGCTGCGGATGATAGTGAAAAAGCAGAATGGTATAGAATCATTAAGCAGGCACGTATTCACTGCTTTGCAACAGGCGGAAGTGCTTATTCCACTGAACGTGTGGTTAATTCTGATTATGTTGACATCAAGGATTATTACCGGTTATTAAGAGAAGGCTTTCAGACAGCACAAAATCAGTATGACTCACAGTCAGAAATGTATCAGAAAATCAATACAATTTGTACTTCTATCGATCAGATTCTTGCACAAAATTATATTCTTGCAGCTGCCGCCAGCTTTAACGGTTCTTCTGTTTTCAACTGGACAGATGGCGTTCAGAATGAGTACACATATCCTGGCTTCTGGAATGATGCCAGAAAGGCAGAACTCTGGGCAACCAGCTTATTTATGCCATATTATCAATTGGCTGATACGGATGATTCGAAGAATTATGCGCTTATGAATATCATGAAGGATTACAGGGATTTTACAAATCAATATCAGGAAATTGCTAAGGCAGATCAGACCAGAATTAAGAGACTGGCTGCCGTCATCAATTATAAGGATGTATTGGAAACAGCTGAGGAGAACGCGGGAACCCCTTCGCTCTCCAGATATTCTATTACGCAAAATGATATGAAGACTCAAACAGAGAAAACGTATGATGTCTTTCAATTGAAATTTAAGGATGCATATGCAGCTGCAGATCAGAAGGAAGAGTATACCGATCCTTATACAGACTTTATGGACACAGTTAATAAAATGACGATGTATGTCTCCAGGTATCAGTCTGTAGAAGAAAGTGGCGGCTATTATGATGTGGTATATGGAAAGAATGATCTCTTGTACTGCAATATATCCAATGATACAGAATCAATTAATATTGTATCAAATGCACTGGATTTTATCTATGGGTATATGGTAAAGGGCAAGACATCAGACGATGGTGACGCTATCATTCGGGATTGGGCATATACAGCCGAGGATTATAATACAGAAGATGTATTGAGGAATTTGAATGAGGTGTATACAGAACACAAAAGTTCAACATGGGTTACCTTTGAGGGCAAAATGAAATCTGAGGAAGCAGAGAATTATACAGACGGATATCTGCACTTCTGTAAGGGTCTGAATGCGGATGACCAAGAAGCCTATGTATTGGCTGGTTTCTCTAACATGTCAGAATCAACACTTCAGACGACAAGCGCTCTTGAAGACAATATGGTAATACAGTTCTGGCATTATGTGATTCAGGCTGGAGAACTAATAAAGGTAGACGGAGAGGGATTCAATACTCCGACCTATGCAGTAAACAGTGACTTGAAGGTTTATCAGCAATATTTGATGTATGATCATAAGGAATATAATGATTATACAATCGGATTTACAAGTCAGGAGGGACTGGATGCGGACGACAATCAAAAAACACAGTCTTATATTCTTCCGACCGGTCAGTGCAGAGAAGACGGAGATCAATATACTCAAAATAGTGAGCAGATTGGAACAGAAGTAGATATAGTCGGACAGAGTAATCCAATTCCGTCCGGAGGCGGCACTCCTGCGGTCATTCGTACGACAGAAGAGCAGATAGAACCAGCAACCGAAGAACAGGCAGTAGAAGAGGAACAATTTGTTGAAGAAGAGAAAGAGATAGAAGAAGCATCGGCAGATGAAGAACAGCCGGTACCGGAAGTAACAGAAACAGTCACACCTGCAGAAGCCGACATCCAGCCAAACATCGAGGCAACACCGATACCACAGCCGGCTGCAGAGCAGACTCCTGAGGTGATAACCACTACAACAGAGACACCGCAGCCGACTACAGAATCAGAACCGGTTTCTGACGAAACAACACCGACTCCGGAACCGACGGTGATTGAGGCAATTCCGGTGAATGAGACACCGGAAATAGAGATAGAAATCGCCACACAGCCTGCAGCATAATATTAATTTTAAAATAACACTTGACAAAAGAGACACTCATGTCGCATAATGCATTTACAGCATATGCGACATGAGTGTCTCTTTTTGGGAATGGGGAGCACAGAAAGGAGGAAGTGTGGGAGAAAAAGGTGAAAGCACAAAGAAAATAATACGGAATCAGGCAGCAGTCTTATTTGCCCAAAAGGGTTTTAGCCAGGTGACGATGAAGGATATTTGTGAGGCGGCCGGATTAAGCAGAGGAGGACTGTACCGTCATTATGACAGTACTGCACAGATTTTCGAGGAACTGTTCTTGGAGCTTGCGTCAGATAATGAAGACTTGGTTGTTCAGAGAATAGAACAACAGGTTCCGGCAACAGAAATTCTGAAGGAGGAGCTGCAGCTTCTGAAAGAGGAAATGATGAGTCCGGAACAATCACTGAGTTATTCGATTTATGAGTATGCCAGTACAGTTGATGCAAAATTATTTGAAAAGCTGCATGAACAGGGCGTTCAGAAGTGGAGGCGCCTGATGGAGTATGGTATCCGTCGGGGAGAATTTCGTGCAGAGAATACAGAGCAGGTAATCACAATGATCCTCTATGCATATCAGGGAATACGCATGTGGAGCAGAGTCATTCATATCACAGAACAGACAGCAGAGGATTACGAAAGCTGCATTATACAACTATTACAGAGAGAGGAAGGATTATTATGAATTTTGAATTGAGAAAATGGCGTCATGAGGATGCAGAGGATGTAGCAAAGGTAGCAGATAACCCGCATATTGAGGCAAACCTGCGTAACACATTTCCGAACCCCTATACACTGGCAGATGCACAGTGGTATGTAAATGACTGCGTGGAAAAGGGAGACAATCACCAGATTACAAGAGCAATCGTAGCAGATGGCAAGGTAGTTGGCAGCATTGGTATCTTTATCAAAGATGATGTCTATGAAAAATCAGGAGAACTTGGCTACTGGCTCGGAGAGGATTACTGGAGAAAGGGTATTACATCAAGAGCAGCCAGACAGCTATGCCAAGAAGCATTTGAAATGTTTCCGATTGAACGGATCTTCGCAGAACCATTTGCATATAATCGGGGCTCCAGAGGTGTGCTTGAGAAGGTTGGATTTACCTATGAAGGAACGATGAGAAAGGGAGTTTATAAGCATGGAAAGTATCATGATTACTGTATTTATTCTCTTCTCAGAGAGGAAATCTGAAAATAATGTAGAAAAAATATAAAAAAAGGGAATCTTCATCCGAAGAAAGGTTTCAATTACCGGCAAAATTTGCTATAATCTACTTATCAATGTAAGTCGGGAGGGATTATATGTTTGCTTTATTAGTAACGCTAGTGATGATTGAAGCCATAGCCATTGTGATCTTGTCACTTGTCCTGATTCGGTCGAACCTGTCCTATCGCCGTATATCAAGCAAGGCGGACTTAATCGCCAAAGGAAAGCTGGATGTAGAAGACATTCAGGTAACAGGTAATAAAAAGAACAATGCCACTGTATTAGCAGGCGGTTTTGATTCCATCAAGAATAATCTTCTGACTTTTATTGAGGCCACAAAGGTGAACGTGATCACACTGTCAGATGCAATTGATGTGTTATCCAGAAGCGTGAGTGCCAATCAGGCAGGAAATGAGCAGATTGCAGACGGGGTCACTACTGTAGCACAGAAGACAGCGGAGCAGATGGATCTTGTGGAGAAGAATCTTGAGCTGATTGAATCCAGCAATACACAGATGCAGGACATCAAAGACTCAGTATCACAGATCAAGAGCCGTCTGGATGGAACCGTACAGACCAGTAAACAGGGTATTGATGATATTAATGGATATTCTGCTGATATGGATACGGTTGCACAGGAATTGCAGGACATTAACGGAATTCTGGATCGCTTTAATGAAGAAATCAAGCAGATTGAAGAAGTAGGAGATATTATCATCGGTATCAACAACCAGCTGACACTGTTAGCCTTTAATGCTTCGATTGAAGCAGCAAGAGCCGGTGAAGCAGGAAAAGGATTTACAGTGGTAGCAGATGAGATGAACCATATGTCTGCAGAGACAAAGAAGGGCATGGGCACCATCAGGGAGATCCTTGGGGAAATCATCGAGAGTAGCCGGCAGTTCAACGAAGGAATTCAGAAATGTGAAGAAGCCTTCAATCAGAGCAAGGAGACGTTTGGAAGTGTCAGTAATTCTCTGGTCTCTATTAACCAGCAGTCCTTCGAGATACATAGCAGTGTGCAGGCAATTGCAGATAAGACATCATTCATTGCGGAGAATGCAGAAGAACTGAGAACACAGGCTGACAGGCTGCATAATGCAACCCAGCAGATTACAGAGAAGACACATGAGATTGCAGCAGCATCAGAAGAGACCGCAGCAGAATCATCACAGATCAGTGAGAATGTAGAAGCTCTGAATGGCATGCTTGGCAGTATTCAGGGACTACTCGGACAGTTTAACACATCTGTGCTGCCGACCTCTAAGAGAGGGGCGAAGCAGGTCAGGATTGCTTTCCTGACGATGCTGGACAATGATTTCTGGTTTGGTGTCCGCAAAGGTGTATTCTATGCAGAGAAGGAATTAGCGGGACGAAATGTCAGCATAGACTATTGCTATTTTGATAATGATGCTGAGCTTTCGCTAAGAGAGCAGGTTGCAGACAAGATACAGCAGTGTATCAGAGAACAGTACGACGGAATTATATTTGCAGGATTTTTAGATGGAACCATTCCGGGTCTGAAGGATGCAATTTCCAGAGGAATAAAGGTCGTTGCATTTAACTGTGACTGTAGTCCGGAGATCAAGAGAATGGCAGTATTTTCTCCTGACGGAAGAGAAGCAGGTGAATTAGCAGGCAAATGCATGGAACGCGCCCTGAATAAAAAAGGAAATGTTGCATTGCTGACAGGAGACTTGAATATTCAGGTTAACCGGGACAGAAGAGACGGATTTATGGATAAGATTGCTTCCTGCAAGGGCATTCGCGTGATTGATGAATGTGCTGAGAAGGATGTAGCAGAGCTCGTATATCAGAGAGCGGTGAATTTCCTGAATCATCATCCGGATCTGGATGCCATCTATGTAACATCAGGACTGCAGGCAACTGTTGCAAGAGCAATTGAAGATCAAGGATATAAGAATAAAGTAGTTACCATCGGATTTGATGAAAATCAGGAAATATTCGAATACATCAGCAAGGGAATCATCTACGCAACTGTTACACAGGATCCGTTCGGACAGGGCCATGATCCGATTATATGGCTGTATAATCATCTGGTAACCGGAGAGCCGTTCCCGAGAGAATTTATGGGCTGCAGGCTGTCGGTTGTGGACAGAGAGAATGTAGATAACCTGTTGAAGGCATGATGTGCATGGAAGGGATATAATTTGTTATGTCGAGAGAAGGAAGTCTTGAGGAGATATCCGACGGGAAATTATACAGGAGTACAGATATGGTTAAGATTGACTGTCATGACTGCACCGGTTGTTCAGAGTGCTGTCATGGCTTGTGCAATCTGATCATTTTGGATCCTTATGACATTTATCAGCTGGAAATCAGTGAACACCAGTCCTTCGATGAATTGATGCAGGAGAAGATAGAACTACGGATGGTGGAGGGTTTGATCCTACCGAATCTGAAGCCGGTTCCCGGAACGGATCATTGTGCTTTTCTGAATGAGCAGGGTATGTGCGGCATTCATCAGTACCGGCCGGGTATCTGCAGACTGTATCCGCTCGGCAGATATTACGAGAATCACAAGCTTCACTATATTCTCCAGACAGAGGAATGTGTCCGAGGTGGCAAGACGAAGATTAAGATCAGTAAATGGCTTGGAATACCACGGCTTCCTTTCTATGAGCAATACATACTCCACTATCATGATTTTCTGAAAGACATTCGGGAACAGACGGCTCAGATGTCAGATGAGGCATTGAAAAAGCTGAACATGGATTTACTGGAGACCTTCTTTCACAGCTCCTATAACAGGGAGATTGATTTTTATGAGCAGTTTCAGGTGCGCATGAATCGGATGGAGCAGAAATATATTCATATTGAGAATTAATTTGATATAAACATAAAAATGTTTTCGATAAACACTTTTATGTTTTTTTCTATATTCTATACTAATCTATAATTGACATATCTGGAAATGAGATGAGAAAGGATGAATATGCCATGACAAAGGAACAAGAGCTGTTACAGAAAATGAAAGAAAGTATCAATCAGGTATTTGTGGGAAAAGAGGAGATTGTAAATCATGTAATCATCAGCCTGATTTCAGGAGGGCATGTTCTTTTGGAGGATGTTCCGGGAGTCGGAAAGACGACATTAGCAGGGACACTTGCTAAGAGCACGGACTGTTCCTTTGGCAGGATTCAGTTCACGCCGGATACACTGCCGGGAGATATCGTAGGCATGTCAGTTTATAATATGAAGTCAGGTGAATTTGAGCATCGTGACGGAGTCGTCATGAATCATATATTGCTGGGTGATGAGATCAACAGAACATCACCTAAGACACAGTCAAGTCTGCTGGAGGCAATGGCAGAGGAACAGGTGACTGTGGATGGAAAGACATACAGTCTGCCAAATCCTTTTATGGTGATAGCGACACAGAATCCGGTAGAGTTTCTGGGAACCTATCCATTACCGGAGGCACAGATGGATCGATTTATGATGCGCCTTTCGATTGGATATCCTTCCAGAGAGCATGAGATTCATATGGCTTCACTGTTCTTGGAGGGAAAGACCCCTAAGAGTGTGCAGAGAGTATGTAATGCAGCTGATATTGTGGCAATCAAGGAGCTTGTAACAAGGGTTCAGGTGACCAATCCAATACTGAACTATATGGAAAGCATCATAGAACAGACAAGAAATGAAGAACGTTTTCGTCTGGGTGCCAGCCCGCGTGCGCTATTATCGCTGCTGCGCGCATCACAGGGTACAGCGTATCTGAATGGCAGAGATTATGTGACGCCGGATGATGTGAAATATGTGGCTGACAGTGTACTGGCGCACAGACTCACACTGTCACCGGAAGCCCAGATCCGGAAGGAGCATGTGTCAGATATATTAAAGAGTCTCATATTAAAGGTAAAAGTGCCGATCTAGGAGGCTGTTATGCAAATACGTAAGTGGATACTACTTGGGATGTGGATGATTTCACTGGTGATCATAAGCAACTACGGAGGAACCATCAGTTATGGCATTTTTTTTGCTGTAACGCTGATTCCGTTTCTTTCGTTGATCTATACACTGTTTGTTTATTTCCGGTTTCGCATCTTTCAGAAAATAGAGAGCCGGTGCATTACATGCCGTCAGTCTGTACCGTATTACTTTGTGCTCCAAAACGAGGATTACTATGGATTTGCAAGTGTTAAGGCGAGAATGTTTAAAACGCTTTCTTATGTAGAGGATCTGCCGGACGATATGGAGTATGAGCTGCTGCCGGGAGACCGCTATACATATGAGACCAAATTGGTATGTAAATATCGTGGTGAGTATGAGGTCGGAGTAAAGGAGGTCATCATAACAGATTTTTTCAGACTCTTTACCTTCCGGTACAAGCTTATGGAAACCATCAAGGCTTTGGTGCAGCCAAGAATGCTGCATCTGGAGGAACTATGCAGTATCTCTGATATTGTTGCCTCTGTTCAGAAGGAGAATCCTAACGCTGATACAGAGCCGGATGTTCTGGTGCGCGATTATATACAAGGAGATGCAATCAAAAACATTCATTGGAAGGCAACTGCACGGGAACAAAAGCTAAAGACCCGAACCCGGATCGGTGAGGAAAAGCAGATGATCAGTTTGTTTTATGATCACAGACGATATAAGAAGAACCTGTTGGAGTATCTGCCGCCGGAAAATCAGATCCTTGAGACGGCATTAGCGCTTGGATTATTTCTGGCAGAGAAAAATATATCCTATACGATGCTGGACGGACAGAATCAGTCTGCCAGTAAAGCGGTCAGAGGACTACGTGATTTTGAAGAATTGTATCAGAAGGTATCCGGTACACAGTTCAGTCCGGATGTTGATGACAGGCTTTATCTGCAGAGCGTATTAAAACAAAGTGCCATAAACCACAGCAAGATTTTAATTGGAGTTTTGCAGGCTCTTACGATGGAGGAGCTTGTAATGCTGACCCCTCTTTTAAATCAGGGTATGATCATGGTGATCTATGTAGTGACTGATGAGAATATAGAAGAGCTGATGAAGCAGGGAAATGATCGTCTGCGTATCATTGCAGTTCCGATCGATGCTGAGCTGAAGGATATCCTATGAATGAGAACAAATCGAACCCTATAAGATGGAATGAAATATTATACCGCTTTCTTTATACAGAGCTTTTGCTCTGCATATTGTTATTTGCAGGCGGTTATGATTGCGGCATCAGTGCACCCGGCTTCTGGCATTTGCTGGTTGGTACCTTGATGATAGTGACTTTGACTGTATTGACATATACAGGTTTGAAGGGAAGGTTGTTCTGTGGGCTGGGAATATGTGCGGTAGCTGCAGTTATCATCGTATTCGTGACACCGGCACGCCTGGGTGTTTTTTTCTCATATTACAGCAGCTGGCTGTTTACTGGTGCTGCTGTGACCGATGAACAGCGTCTGCTTTATGAAATCGTTCAGACATTCATACTTTCTATCATCTGTTATGGTGTTCAGGCATTGCTGGAATGTTTTCAAAAAATAAGGATCATCATGACAGTGTTCCTCGTGGCGGCACTGCTCCTTTGTATGTTTTTCCGACAGCCGATGAGTCACATGGGCGTTATATGGATCATCTGGTACACAGTCCTGACATATGTGGAATGGACGAAGCTGCATTGGAAAAAAGAAAAAAGTCAGAATGAGAAGTCTTACATGCTCTGGATTCTTCCTTTCTGTGTAGCATATCTGATCGTCCTGAGTTTGATTCCGATTCCTGATAAGCCTTATGACTGGAAACTGGTGAAAGAAGCATATGCAAGTGTCAAAGAGTCTGTTACTGCGTTGATAGAAGATATTACAAATGGAGATACAGAGGATTTTGGCATCAATTTTGCCGGATTTACGGAGAATGCAAAACTAAAAGGAGATATCCACGATCTTAACCAGCAGATCATGACAGTACAGGGAATCGCTACGCTCAAAACGAATGTATATCTTTCAGGTAAGACCTATGACAGCTTTGACGGCCGCAGCTGGAAGGTGCGTCAGCAGGGATATCCGGATGAAAGACAGCTTGATACGTTAGAGACATTATATGCAATCAGAATGTATGAAGGCAATCGTAATGACTTTGCAGCAGAGACGAGACTGACCGTGAGATACCGGTACTTTCAGTCGGCACATCTCTTTGCACCAGCTAAAATGCTGACCCTGGATTGTGATAAAGCATACACGCAGGATGCGGATTTGAGATTTGAAAAAAAACAAAGCTATGGAATGAGATATGATCTTACTTTTCTGCAATTAAATCTGGATCAGCCGACACTTTATGAGTATATGGAGACAGAAATTCCGGAGAATAGGAAAATCTGGGAAGATCTAACCGTCATGTATGTCACGGACAGAGAAAAACGTCCTTCATGGGATGAACTGCAGACACATGAGACATATGTTCATCAGAACTATGCTGCAGATACGGAATTATCAGACTTTGCAATGGAAAAGCTGGACGGAATCACAGAGGGCGAAACGACTGCGATCGGAAAACTGAGGGCAATAGAGCGAGAGTTATCTTCCTATGCATATACGACAACGCCGGGAGCAATTCCTAAAAAGATTGACAACGGAACTGATTTTTTAGATTATTTTTTAGAAAGCAAGGAGGGATATTGTTCTTACTTTGCGACAGCATTTGTCCTTTTAGCAAGGGCAGAAGGAATTCCGGCAAGATATGTAGAAGGATTTTGTATTGCCACAGAGCCTAATAAGGAGATATCTGTGAACTCCGGTAATTCACATGCATGGCCGGAAGCGTATATAGATGGTTTTGGCTGGGTTCCGTTTGAGCCGACACCCGGATATGCAGAGATCCGATATACACCATGGAATATTAATGGAACCGTGTATAAAGGAACAGCCGGAAAACCATACGGAGGCAGCGAGCCTCAACATGCAGAGAAACTGGAAGCAACCGAAGAGGAAAAACAATATGATGCTCAGAATACATATCGTCTTTTCAGTATTATAGGGATGACACTCGTTACTGCGTTCATATTACTGATCCTGTTTTTGATCGGAGAAAGACTGTATCGCAGATATCAGTATAGAAGGATGAGCACAAAGGAGCAATTTGTTATAGAGGTCAAACGAAATCTGTGGCTGTTATCCAAGATGAAGATAGAGAGAGAACCATTTGAAACACTGCAGGAGTTAAAAAAGCGAGGGGAAAAGGAGCTAAAAGGACTTCAGATATCGTTTTTGAATGATTATGAGGCTTACATATATGGCGAAGTCTATATTACAGATGAAATGTTGAAAAAGGTTATCCGGCAGCAGACACAGCTGCTGATGCTCCATAAGGAAAATAGGAAATGGCATTACTATTGGCTTCGGTTTATGATGTAATGCGAGATGAATATCCGGTAATGAGACAGGTGATGTCTCATTACCGGTTTTTTACTCAGGTCTATAAAAAGCTTCCGCCTGAAAAGAGACTCTTTACATGTTGGACTTCCTGATCTGTTGCTTTTGAAGCCGGCACATAGTATGACTTTTCTCTTGCCATCTGATATAGCTGCTCCTGCGACTGTTCGCTTTCGTTTCTAAATTGTTTCAGTGTCTGCTTTAATTCCTTATTTTCGGTCTGAGGAATCATTTCTCCATACCGGACCAGTTCACCATTGATACCTGCAAGTGTATCATTTACCATTGCTTTTTCCTGCATTCTGTTACCTACCTTTCTTTACTGCAAAAAGCCCATCAGCTGCTGTTTGTTTTTCTGTGCGGACTGCACACCCTGCTCAAAGAATTGTTTAATCTTTGGATCCTCTGTGCAGGATGCATAATCCTCCATTTTGCATTTTGTCGTATCGAATCCACCGATCAAATGTCTTAGATTCTGTAATTCAAGTTCTGATAAGTTTGCCATTGTTTACACCTCCTATTCTTTCTTCCATCAGTATGTGTTGTTTGGAGAAATATATTCTGTCGATTTTTATTGTTAAAAAAATGTCACACATTTTACGGAAATTTAATTGACTTGTCTACACAATAATGCTACAATGAATTCACATTCAACAAATAGGAATCATTCTTATTATTGCATCATATAAAGGAGGACAAAAAAATGAGTAAGTACCAGGGAACAAAAACAGAGAAGAACTTAATGGAGGCATTTGCAGGAGAGAGCCAGGCGAGAAACAAGTATACATACTTTGCATCAGTTGCCAAAAAGGCTGGTTATGAGCAGATTTCTGCACTTTTCCTGAAGACGGCAGAGAATGAGAAGGAGCATGCAAAGCTATGGTTTAAGGCACTCGGAGAACTGGGTGATACTGCACAGAATCTGCTGCATGCAGCCGAGGGAGAGAACTATGAGTGGACCGATATGTATGACAGGTTTGCAAAGGAAGCTGAAG
>CAYRJT010000014.1:3939-18883 GCA_964424675.1 uncultured Lachnospiraceae bacterium | reverse complement strand
TCATACTTATTTTCATTGGTCGCGTCAACCCCGAGAAACAGGATGTTGACCAGATTGTCATTGTATGCATAGGTCTTGCCATGATACGATATGGTATAGGTATCCGGTAGCTTCGGTATTTCTTCTTCTGCGACGCTGCCGTCATTCATCGTCTGCATGGGTGCCGCGTCCTGCAGCTGTAGGGTACTTTTGTCCTTGAACATGGTTGCTGTCATAGAGCCTGCACGATACCATTTCAAAGCAATGATACCGCCTCCAATGAAGAGACTTGCCAGAAGAATCACCAATGCTCCTACCACGATCTTGACTCCCCGACTCCAGCCGCGTGTTCTTCCGTGATGATACCTGCGTCTGCTCCTGCTGTTTCTCTGCCGATTGCTGCCATAATGACCAAACAGATAGGAAAGACTTTTCCGTATAGAAAACTTAGAGGTTTTCCTTGTTGTCCTGCCTTTGCGATGTCCCTGTACATTGGTTCCCTTGACATCAGACGCATTGAATTTCAGGAGGTCATCCAGATCGATCGTCTGCAGGTCATCCGTATCACCGATGACCTCTGTCTCCACATTCCTTCTATCGCTCATTCGTATCCGGCTCCTGTAGTACTGCCTGCACAAATAATCTCTTGCTCTGATCACCGATGCAGGTAACCAGAGTGATCATACGGTCCTCTGTGTCGATCTCCATATCTCTGATATTGGCACTCATATCTCTCATATTTTTGATATCTTCAATGTAACAAAGATAAGCTACATCATCTGCAAAGTGATTCTTCTCAAGAATGTGTTCATTCTTGGCTGTATAGCATGCAAAGATTTTATAATCGAGTTCGCCCTCCGGCATATAGATCTTGACTGTATCATGTTCATTGAAAAACTGACTGTCTCTGAAGGCATGTAAACCTGCGAACATGCTGCCATCCTTCATGTTGTGTCCATAGACTAACGTCATCCGGTCTGAAAAGTCATTTGGATTCCATGTATCTGTAAAGATCATTCCGTAGGCACTTTTTTGGTGATTGATATCTTCCTCCAGATAAATCGCATGATCCTTATCGCAGTGCGCAACCGGATAATCAATCTCAGTTCCGGGTATACTGATCCATGCATATACATCCGGATTGATTGCCTGTAGTTCATTAAAATTCACCTCTTTATCAGGGGTTCTGATAAATTGGTCATTCCAACGTACCTCTGCCGGATCCTCAGTGATCGAAGTCACTACAGTTTCTGTTTCTTCAGTTGTTTCTTCGGATACCGCCTCGGGTACTGCTGTCACATTTGCTGTCATTTGGTTTTGCAGATCCTCATACTGTTTATTTGCTTTGTATGAGTGATACTTAATCATGACAATTGCAGCAATGGATATAATCAGCACCATTGCTGCTATGACACCTACAATTGCATAACTTCTACTTTTTTCCTTTTTACTCATGTTTCCTCAAATGTTGCTTTTCCCTAGTGTCTTACTTATTTTTGATTGTATATCTTTTCCTCATAGATGTCAACACTTAGTTGACATTATCCTCTTTGAGAATACTATATGTTGACTTACATTATGATATAATAGTGAATGGTTATAAACACAGGAAATGGTCTATATGGGTGATTTTAGTACACGGTTAAAGGCTTTACGTTTAAGAGAACACATGACACAAGCAGAACTGGCAGATAAGCTGTCTGTAACAAAATCTGTTATTAGTGCATACGAAAATAAAATTCGAATGCCTTCATATGATATTCTGATCCATATTTCAAAGATTTTCGATGTAAGTACGGATTATTTGCTTTGCAATGAACGGCAGTATAATGTTGATCTTTCAGGAATCTCTCCTGAGGTTAAGGATGCCATCCTTGCTTTGCTGGAAACAATCAAGAACCAAACATAAAAACAGCCTGATACGCATTGCATCAGGCTGTTTTTTATATTTATTCATATCGCAGTGCATCGATCGGATTCATCTTCGCCGCCTTATTGGCTGGATAGTATCCAAAGAACACTCCGATGGTCAGTGAAAATACCAGTGATACGACGATGCTCAAAACGGACGGGCTCGCCGAATAGCCAAGTGCATTGGCCGCCACTGCTCCACCGATTACACCTACGAGAATACCGATGATGCCGCCGATCAGGCAGATGACCATCGCCTCTACGATGAACTGTAGCCGGATAGAAGAGTTGGCTGCTCCAAGTGCTTTTCTTGTACCGATTTCCTTGGTTCTCTCAGAGATGGATACCAGCATGATATTCATGACACCAATGCCGCCAACCAGTAACGAAATGCCGGCGATAAAGGAAATCGCAATGGATACAGTCGACAGCATATCTGTCATGGATGAGATCATGGACTCCATGCTGAAGGCACTGACTTCAAAATCTTCGTTATGACGATAGTATTTATTAAAGAAGCTCTCCATATCCGTAATAAAGGTTTCCGAATCCGTTCCTGTATGAACTACAACGGTAAACTGCTGATAGCCTGCAGTAGAATGAAGCCGTTTCTGGACATTTTTGATTGGTACATACATCGTTGTAGAGAGATCTTCCTCCGAGGTACTCGAAAATCCAGTGGCTGAATCATCATACTCATAGACCCCTACAATCGTAAAATCATAAAAATCGCTTCCGATGTCCACCTCTACCGTCTGCCCGATTGCCATCGCACAATCTCCGTTAAAAAGATTGTTGACAAACTTATCTGATACAAGCGCAACTCCCTTACCGCCCTCCAGAGCCTTCTCAGACAGCGTATTTCCCTGCAGGATTGTGAGCTCATTGGCTGTAAAATATCCATCATTAACCCCTGTGACACTGACATTTGCATATCGCTCACCATCTGTCACCTGTCCGGAGCCCAGAGAAGCTTCAATCGAGAAATCCTTAACCTCATCCTGAAATTTGGTTTTCAGTTCCTCCAGCATATCATCTGTAAAGTAGTCTGATTCCGTCGGCTGCTTCTGTCTGCCGGGTCCTCTGAAGGTCATTCCACTCTCGGTTGTTTCAGTTTCGGTCGATTTTTGCTGCAGTCCGACCGTCACATTATTGGCACCCATGGACTCCATGGAACTTGTAATGGAATTGGTAAGCGAATTACCAACCGTTACGATTGCTATGACGGAGCCGATACCGATGATGATACCTAGCATTGTCAGCAGCGCACGCATTTTATTGGCCAATAGTCCGGATAGTGCCAGCAATACATTTTCAAAGAACAGCATGATATCTGCTCCCTTCCCGGCTGCCGGTAATCAAGCCGTCCCTGATTGTGATGATACGTTCAGTTTCCTCCGCCAGTTCATTTGAATGGGTAATGAGGACAATGGTCTTGCCCTGTTCCTGATTCAGTCTGTGAAAGATATCCATGATCAGGCGGCCCGTCTGTGAATCCAACGCTCCAGTCGGCTCATCTGCGAGAATAATAGCAGGGTCATTGGCCATGGCTCTGGCTATGGCAACCCTCTGTTTCTGTCCGCCTGACAGTTCATCCGGACTATGAGAGGCACGTTCCCCCATTTCCACGATTTCCAGCAGTTCTCTGGCTCTTTTGGTCCGTTCTCTGCGTCCGACGCCTGCATAAAGCATCGGCAGCTCTACATTTTTAAGTGCCGAAGTCCTCGCCACCAGATTGTAGGTCTGAAAGACAAAGCCGATTTTCTGGTTTCTAATCTTGGAAACCTCCTTGTCTTTTGCTTCAAATACCTTCACTCCGTCCAATGTATAGTCTCCCTCGGTCGGACGATCCAATGCGCCTATGATATTCATCAGTGTTGATTTACCGGAGCCAGATGCTCCTACGATAGAGACAAATTCACCTTCGTTCACCTGCAGATCCAGTCCATGCAGTACCTCCAGCTCATTTGGCTGACCAATGAAAAAACGTTTGATAATATGATTCATATCTATGATTCTTCTGTCACCCATTATGGCATCCCTCCGCCACCGCCGGGCCCACCGCCTCCGGGTGCTCCACCTCCGCCGCCCATGCCGCCTCCCATACCGCCAAAGCTGAATGCGGACGATGTAGCCGATGAACCGCCTTCGCCAGCTGCTGATGGTATCACAACGGTCATACCGGCTGATAGTTCATCGCTGATGATCTGTGTATAATAATCGCTTTCCATACCTATTTCTACAACGACTTCTTTTTGCTGTATCGTCGGCATTCCTGACTTTTCCGAAGTAGAACCCGGCATGCTGCCACCTCGTTTCTGGGCTCCGTCTGTCGATCCAGCATTGCCGGCTGCAGCATCCGCTGCGAATCCATTACTGTCTGCAGCTGCATCTCCCACAGTAATCGCTGGTGTTTCTGTACCCGTTGCTGCCGCCGAAGCTCCTGCCTCGATGCCTGCAGCCGATGTATTCTCTGTATCTCCTTTGCTCTGACTGCCTGCACCTGCTGTGCCTTCAGCCTCGTTTTGAGCATGACTGCCGGGCAGCCCACTCTCTACTACATATACCACATTTTCGCCTGCTGCATTGGTAGAAACTGCATCATAAGGAACCGTCAGAACATCCTGTATTTCATCTACAATGATATTCAGCTTTGCCGTCATGCCGAGCTTCAGCCTGTCATCCTGCGTTAAGATATCAATCGTCACCTCATAGGTCGCGTCTGTTGCACTTCCTGTTGATGCTGTCGCTGTCGGTGATATAAAGGATACGACTCCCTCCAGCTCATCGTCACGTGTAGCATCCGTCTTGATTACGACCCGCATACCCTCCTTCAGGTCACTGATGTCGTACTCATCAATCTGTGCAGATACTGTAAACATATCACAGTTCTGGATGGTCATGATCTCACCCTCGACATAGGTGTCACCCGTCTTGACTGCCAGAGATGTCACCACGCCACCAATCGGTGCAGTCACAATACAATTATCCAGACTCGTCTGCAGATCTTCGAGCTGCTGCTGCAGTTCCTCTGTTGTATCGCCCTTGGTCAATGCTGATTTCTGATAATTTTCATCTGTACTTGCCAATGTATTGTTGGCACTACGAAGCGTACTGGTCTGTGCCTGCAGTGCATCTTCATAGGTGCTTTGTGCTTTCTGCTCTGTCTGATAGGCAGAGGATACAGCGCTTTCCAGTTGTGCTATTTCAGTATCGCTCTTCCCTTCGTCCTTTGCCGCCTGCAGCTTTCTCTTGGCATTTCCGTATGCATCGCAGGCTTCATTCAGGTCTCTTTGAGCATCATCTACCTTCTGCTGTGCCTCGGTGATAGAGAGAGCCTGTGAACCATATGTATAGACATATTCCCGGTCTGTCGCCTGTGTCTCAATTGCCTCGGTCTGTTCACTGACATTGATTTTATCCTCTACTCGCGCGATATCTGTCCTGATATCTTCGTCTTTGAAAATCGCCACGACCTGACCGGCCTCCACAGTATCACCGATTTCCACATCCACCTCTGACAGTTCTGTCTTGGTCAGTGCAGATTTGATGACTCTGCTCTCCATGCTCTTGACAGTTCCTGTCGTAGTGATACTGGTTGTCAGATCCTGCATCTCTATTTCTGCTGTTTCAATCTGCGAGCTCTGCGCCATCGCAGCCATCTGATCCTGCTTTTTCCGGTAATTTAAGAATAGAATGACTCCAATGGCCACCAAGATCAGAATCATCAGCAGTATTCTGATTTTCTTCAGGAAATGAAGAATCGCCTTTCCGGCCTTATGTTCCTTCTTGACCTTGGTCGCAGATACCGACGTCTTGGTCATCGAGGTCGTCTGGGGTGTCACGGGTTCCATTGTTTCCAAAACGATCTCCTGCAAATCCCCGGCTTCTGTTTCTGCTCCTTCCGTAGAGTCTTGCGCTGTTCCAATGTTCATTTCTGTTGTTATGTCTTCAACACTCATCTGATTCAGGTTCTTCTCGTTCACGATCTTCCTCCATTCAAGCATCACATGCTTTCAATTCTAAAATTGGACTGTGTTCAAATTGTGAACTTTCCACGAATATAATGTGGGAGAAACCTTAAATTAGTCTGAAAAAAGGAACGGCGTCACACCGTTCCTTGATTTGTCAAATATCTTCCATTTTTATTTCAATACTTTTTATAATAATCATACACGACCTTCTCAGCAGGCTTTCCGTAAATATCATATCTGGCATCGGAAGCTGCTGCTGACAAAGCATACTGTCTGCACGACCAGTCCCATATGCAGTATCCGCCTACCCAGTCGCGCCGGTCACAAGCATCAAACATCGCCTGATACCAGTCAGCCTGCTCCTGCAGATTGATCTTTCCGCGCAGCGTCCAACTATTCGGAATCTTGGAACTACCCTCTGTGGACATGCAGCCTGCTTCAGCAAAGAAAAACGGCTTATTAAATTTCCTGACTACCTTCTCGATCCTGTCCAGCTCACGCTCCCAATCTGCCAGTGGATAGTAGCCACTTGAGGAAATCACATCTACAGCATCCCACCAGTTCACATGATCCTCCTGATATTTATCTGTATTATAGGAGACCAATCCATGGTAGACCGTGCGTATATCGGCGATCAGTTTGCGCCATTCCTGCTCTCTGCGTTCAGACATGACCATTTCGCAGCCCGCAATAAACATCTCGCATTTCTCCCGCTCTGCAATCTCTGCAAAATGCAGCTGATAATCTGTATATGACCGGAACCAGCTGCTCCACTTCGGCTCACAATGCACATCATAATCAAAAAAATTAATATGTGCGCGCCAGGTTCCGGATTTACAATTCACAGTCGGTTTCAGGAACACTCTCAGTCCCAGACTCTTAGCATACTGGATAAAATCTGTCAGTTCCCTGTCAGACACAGTTGCTTTGGACGTAAAGTCGATCTCCTCTGACTGTGCCGTTTCCTGCAGCGCATTTGGCACCAGCAGGATCGTATCAATACATGTTCTCTCTATTGCATTACGCAGGCTGAGTCGTGTTTCCTCCTTATCCAGACTTCCCCTGCACGCAAATGCTCCAAATGTAGTACCTTTAATCATGTCCATCCTCTGCACCTCATCCCAAATTTCCGTTCCATTGATACGGAATCATTTCTAATAATACCCTATCATTTTGGAACCCATCATGCTATAATAATCAGACACAAAAATGGTATAAATCTATTTTGATTTTCTTATTTTTATTATTCGTTCAGAGGTGATCGACATGCAATACCTATTTGAATACGGAGATATGATGACTTCTCCATATGAAGCTTTCATCGCGGATTCAGCCCTTCAGTACTTTCCTGTCCGACCTCATTGGCATTACTATACGGAGCTGGTCTATATGTTAGAAGGCACTGCGATGGCTGAATGTGACAGTAAAAGCTATATTGTAGAGCCCGATCAGCTGATCCTGTTTCAGCCCAAGACCATTCACGCACTCTACAGTACCAGCAGCGAGCCTGTCCGCTACATTGTCCTTAAATTTGATGCCAATACACTGAGTGTGGCAAACAGCTATACGCCCAAGCTGAGTACAGTTTTGTCAGCCGCCAGAAATGATGAATGTGCCGATATTCACTTTACAGAAGAAATCCTGAAAGGTCTGCATGTGCAGGAAATTCTGCTGAACTGTGTCAAGGAAATGAAAGAACTGGACTATGGCTATGATATCCGTATTCACTCCCACCTGTGCAATCTGATGGTCTATCTGCTGCGTCTCTGGCGTCAGGCAGGATTTCAAATTGATAAGCCGGTAGTGACAGGCTCTGATGAATTATCACTGAACAATATCACGGAATACATTGATCAGCACTCCGATGAACCACTTCGGATCGAGGATCTTGCGAAGCAATGCGGCATGAGCTATTCCTACTTTGCTAAAAATTTCAAGCTGCTGTATGGCAAATCCTGCAAGGAATATATCGAGTTCATCAAGGTCTGCAAGGCAGATGACATGCTGCTCTTTACCGACAGCAGTCTGGACTATATCAGTCAGGAGACAGGTTTTACAGATTGCAGTCACTTCATTAAAATCTATAAAAAAATGAAGGGCATCACTCCGAAGCAGCGACGCCTGACTCATCTCAACACGCAGAAAACGACATCAACACTCTGATGCAAAAGACTACCGCTACAGACTTGATTCAGCCAGATTCCTGATATCTTTTAAATTCCATAATTTATTATATAACACCTGATTTGTATTTGCCGTATAGACTTTGTTTCCATACGGCAGTTGATTCTGATATAATAGCTCCCCCTTTGTCGTATCTACAACCGTATATAGCGAGGACGTTGACAGATCTGTCATACCAAACGAATAATATCTGCCATCATCTGTTACCTGTAATGCACCAATCACAGAGTAAGAGCCAGTCTCAGAACCTCGTGCTTTAAATTCCGATGTACATCTGCTTTGGAGTTTCCTCGTACATCTGCCGCCAAAGGCTCTATCTCGTACTGTTCTGTCTCCTTGGAAACCCATCTCAACTCTGGAGTCCTTGGAGAGCATACGACAATCAGAAACTGTGAATTCCTTAGTGCTTCCTCTATCGGTGCTGCCAGATTATCAGATGCAGGTAACTCATCCTTATCTCTGAAAACTCTGTTGATTCGCCTCTTCTGGCTTTTCTTCAGTTCCTGATCTGCCAGTCGCGGTACTCTGAAGTTCTCCAGTAATTTATGTAAATGCTCCGCTGCATAGATATCAAGCTCTGCATGCCTGTAGCTGATAAATGCATCATATTTAAATTCTCTCTTTGTCTCTGTAATCTGCGTCTCCACACGTCTTCTCCTTTGTACTTCCCCTTTTCTTTTGTAGTCATATTTGATTTCACGCTCTCGAATTTTGAAAATGAACACAGATAACCAGAGATCCCACAGATTTTGGACAAATGAAGTGGTTGAAACGAAGTAAAATTCCAAAATGGAGACACTCGGATGCAGATTAGTTTGATTCTGGACAAGGTGATCCTAATAGTGTTGACTCAGATTCCAAAAAGATGAAGTAATCTTATTTCTTTGGAAATTGTTCTTAGGTTGCAGGGATTTTATTGTCCAATACAAGATGTCACGACATTTTTCATCTGTTGTTTTGGAAATGCAAGTGTTCATGGAGCAGGCTTCTTGTCCAAAATTCATACTAAAGTGGATGTGAAAGTAAATGAAGCAAGTAAAAAGCCTGCAAATTCCGAAAGATAACGCGAAAACGAAAGGAAATTGGAAACGGAAGGAACTGAGGCAAGTGAAAAACCTCACAAACATTGAATTTGTGAGGTTTCTATTTACGTGCGTGACATGATTCGAACACGCGACCTTCTGGTCCGTAGCCAGACGCTCTATCCAGCTGAGCTACACGCACATTGACTGCATATCGCCTACTAAATATAAGGCTTTACAACGAAGATTATAGTATCATAATCAGCGGTCGAAGTCAAGAATTAAAAATCCATATAAACAGAATTAAATTCCATATTGAATTAAAAATCCATATAGTAGGAATGTGCCTTCAGCCACTTTCTTCTATTCTTATAGTCAGACAGCACCGCTTCTACGCATGCCCAGAACTCCCGGCTGTGGTTCATATGCCGGATATGGCTCAGTTCATGTACCACTACATAATCCAGCATCTCTATCGGACACAGGATCAGTCTCCAGGAAAAACGCAGTACTCGCTTGGAAGTGCAGGTTCCCCAACTGGTTCTGGCATTGGACAGTTTCACTTCCTCATAGCTGAGTCCCATCAGCTCTGCATAGTGCTCTACACTTTCCTGCAATGTATAAAGAGCTTGCGTCTTCAGCCACTTCATAAATACCTTCTCCGGGTCATGCACCATCGGAATCTGAATTTCTGTTTCCGTCAATAGGATCCTGCGATACTCTCCAATGCTGATCGTCCTGTCCTCACCCATAAAAGGAATGACAGAGCCGTCCCTGATTGTTAATTCCTGTTTTAATTTATCTGTCTTTTCAATTTCCTGCTGCCTTTTGATAATCCAGTCCCGCTTCGCCTCTACCAACTTCATAATTTCACGGTCAGATACAAACCGTGGCGCGCGTATGATCAATTCACCATTTTGATCTATAACAAGCGTTATTGTTTTTCGATTACTCTTGATGATCCGTGGGCTCAGCAGTCCGGCGGTTGTCTCCGATTGTTTTACAGCTGCCATACCTGTATCCTTCTATCGTTTTCTTTCTTTTTCTTTCTTTTTCTTTTTCTTTCTTTTACATTATTTAATTGCTTCTGCTTGCTTTCTTCTGCTTTCTTGTCTCTTCTGTCCGTCTTTTTTATCGTCCTCTTTTATCTGCTCCTGCTGATGAAAAAGTAATCAATCTTCTTCGCGCCATCCTCTGGCTTTGTGATGTCATAGGCATAGCTGGAGACGATTCCGGTTTGTGTATTCAGTATGGAAAATACGGTCACTTCATTACTTGCTATATACTGCACGCTCTTATCCATAAAGAGGGGGGATATAGGTTCCAATCCACCCGGATCTCCTGATAATACATAATCATTTGCATCAAAATACTTCATATCAGATGGCACCATCTCTTTTCTTTCTTTACCATCTGCAAATGCGCCATAATTGTTTCCTACATTGGAGCTCTCAAGGTAATTCATTCCCTGCGCAGTCCGAAAACGGTTCCACACATGAGAATGCCCGTTAAATACCAGATCTACTCCGGCTTTTTCCAGCAATGGCTCCAGATCATGGAGCAGATAATCCTTCTCAAGCGGATACTCATATAAGATCTGCTGCAGCTTACCGTTCGTATCCCTGATCTCCTTCTTGACTGGATCCGTAAATGGAGGTATGACATTCAGCCCTAACCCATGTGCCTGATGGTGAAACATGACCACCTTGTACTTCGCATCCTGATATTCTTTGCTGTCTAACTCGCTTTCCAGCCATTTGTACTGTTTTGAGCCTTTTTTGATTGGCTCATAAATCACGGAACCGCCACTGGTCATCAGCGGATTGCCCAGACTCCTGACATCCTCTGAATAATCACTTTTCTCACCAATCTGATTATTCCGCCACATACGGGTTACATTCAGTACAATCAGTCTTACATCCCCGATTGTCTCCGCATAATATAGCTCATCCCCCGCCTGACTCTTCGGCATTGTAAACAGTTCTTCATAGCTGATGGTATTGAAATCATCCGGCATGACATCATTAAACTGCAGACCAATATCGTATGCATCACTGTAGCGTCCCATAAACTCATGATTGCCGACTGCCGCATATAAAGGAGCCTCCTGCAGGATGGCTGCTCCCTGATAGGTCTTTTGCCCCAGTGTTTTCTGTCCGTTTCCCTGCATCAGTGAAAAAAAGGTATTGGCATCTCCCATATCAAACCACTCATCTGCCTGATCCGGTATATTGACCAGATCACCTGCATAGAATACCACATCAATATGACCGACTGTTTTTTCTGCCATCTCCAGATTCGCTGCTACCATATCCTTCAGCTGTCCATCAGATGTTAAAAGTATATTTAATTTTGTACCATTCTGTGGTTTTGCCTGCAGATAGTACCTTCCGCTCTTGATACCATCGCTTTCCACATAATAGGATACACGTTCTTGCACATTTCCACGGTACGATGGCAGGTCTGTTACGACTCCCTCATGCCTCCATACACTCACTTTCTTTCCTGAAAAAGTCCGCATACGTGACAGTTTCTCAGAATCCGCTGTGACTTCCTGTTTATTTCCGTATATGATTTTGTTGTCCTTTGTTTCAATATCTGTGAACCAGACCACATGAACAGAATCCCCGGTCGGGTTCTGCAGCATAGGCTCGGTTAATAAATGCCTGGCATCTGCTCTCATATTTGTACTCATACCTGCCACACAAAACAGTGCGGCAATCACTCCGGTCCAGAATTTTAATCTCATACCCTGCTCCACTTTCCTGACTCTGCGGATAAAACAAGCGGCAACATTTCTGCTGCCGCTTCGTATAAGTCCTATCGCAATCCCTTAGCCTGACACAGACTGACCAATTCAGCTGCTGTATGATGTACAACAAACTCATCATAGTTTCCTGTATAATCCCATAAGCTATGGAACAGATCTACTTCCTTCTGTGTAAAGCCTACACCCTGATAGGTCCACACATAAGGACTCGCTGCTGCAGCTGCTGCGGCGGCCTGCTGTGCTGCTGCAAGAGCAGCTGCATCGTCTGCTGCCTTCTTCGCTGCTGCATCCTCCGCTGCTTTCTTGGCCGCTGCATCACTTGCTGCGGTATCTGTCGCAGTTGTTGAAGCAGTTGATTCCTCTTTCTTTGTCTCTTCCTTCTTAGCCTCAGACTCTTCCTCGGCTGCCTTGATCGTTGCTTCTTCCTGAGCCTGCGCAGCTTCCTCTTCCGTTACTTCCTTCAGATAATCTGACTTGATATAGGCTTCTCCGCCTTCATATTCAATCTTCGTCCATCCGTCCTCGACATCTTCAATCTTTGTAAATACATCTCCGATATCGACCAGGGCTTTCACATCTCCATCTGTACTCGGTGTTGCTCTGACCTTGACCTTGTCTGTTGTCATAACCAGCTTTCTTGCTGCCGCTGCGGCTGCCTCTGCTTCCGCCTGTGCCTGTGCCTCTGCTGCTGCGGCTGCCTCCGCTTCTGCCTTTGCCTGCGCCTCTGCTGCCTCTGCTGCCACACGAGCCTGATCGACCACCTCAAATGTCAGAGAATTACTTTCTGTCTCTGTATCCCAGTCACGAACAACAACTGTGATGGTTCCCTCTGCCATCGTATGCAGTGTGAACTTTCCCTTTTCTGTTTCAGATACGGTGATCGTTGCATATCCGTTGTCAGCAACATATTCTGCATTTTTCAGATTTGCATTAGCTGGATCTGTAACAACCGTAAATGTATAATCTGTATCAATATCCAGCTCCTGCTCTGCAAAATCAGGCGATATCTGTATACTCTTCAGTGCCGTCAGAGATCGGAACAGGAAAAAACCTCCTATAACCAGTCCCACGATCACTACTGCGGCAACAATCGTTACTATTAACTGCGTTTTTTTTCTTTTACTCATGATTTCCACTCTCCATCTATCTTACCTGTAACACAAACCATTGTATATCATATCACATTCGTAGAAAAATGGAAGTGTAAATTGTCATATTACTGTATTTTTACAGATATCTGCGGGTACTGAATCGATAACGGATTCCTGACGCAGGGATATTTCTTCGTAAGCTGCTCTGCAATTTCATAATTATTGTCATATGGCTTTTTGCAGAAATGATACATTCTCTGACTGCAGGATCAACTCCGTTTCTGACCAGATACTTCTCGTTCAGCTTGATATCATTTCCCAGAATATAGGTTACATTCCGATACCTCTTGATCAAATCAAATATACACAGATTAAAATGGTCTCCATGTTTATGACTCGCAAACACATAGAGGTATGCCTCCGAAGGAAACTCCGGAAGATTACCCTCAAAATAATCAAATATCAAAACCATTTGATGTCCGTTCTTCAACTGTTCCTCTACAACAAACGAACTATGATAAATGTAGCTGATCTTCATAGCATGAACCTCGATTCCGACTGCCTATTTACCATACTATCACAGAAAAAGGGCTGTGCCAATTCATTAAATTGCCGGCACAGCCCTTTTTACACAGTCCTGTCTTTCATTCTAAATGCGTTTACGTTCAAATACCGGCATTGTTTCCAGGCAAACATCCACCTCGTAGGTACTGCCGCCCTTATAACCGGCTCCGCTCTCCATATCTGTCCAGTCACAGCCTGCAGGCAGATAGACCTTTCTGCTGATGATACCAGCCTCCAGAACCGGAGCCACCAGATACCTGTCGCCAAACAGATACTCATCCTCCACATCCCAGCATTTCGGATCCTCAGGAAACTGATAAAACAATGTTCTCATAACAGGGGTTCCCTTTTCATGAGCTTCCTGCATCAGGTCATAAATATACGGTCTCATACGTTCTCTCAGGGCAAGATATTTTTTGCAGATATCATATACTTTTCCGCCATAGCTCCATACCTCATTCGCCGCACCTGAGCAGCATGCCGCGCCGCCTGTAGTACCGTACTGGGGCTGTCGAGGCTCTCTGTCTCCGTGCAGTCTCATGACCGGACAAAATGTTCCCCACTGAAACCATCTGACAAAAAGTTCGCGAAAGCTTTCATCATCTGGGTTACCTCCGTGAAATCCACCAATATCTGTCGTCCACCATGGAATTCCTGCAAGGCCCATATTGAGTCCCGCAGCCAGCTGATTTCTCATACTCTCAAAGCTGCTTGCAATGTCACCTGACCATACCAGCGTGCCATACTTCTGGCTGCCTGCCCAGGCACAGCGTATCAGATTCACGATATGCTCCTGCCCTTCCTGCTGCATGCCCTCGTAAAATGCCTTCGCATACATGACCGGATACAGATTTCCGATCTGCATATTGCTTCCGAGATAATATCTGTAATTATCAAAGTCATATACAGAATACTCAGGTTCCGCCTCATCCAGCCAGAATACCCGGACTCCCTTGTCATAGTAATTCTTCTTTACGATTCTCCATACATAGTCGCCCGCCTCCGGATTGGTTGCATCATAGTGGATGGTAGCGCTCTGAAAGTCCAGTCCCACACGGAATCCTCTATCGGTTCTGATCAGATATCCCTTCTCCAGCATCTCCTCATAATTTTCGCAGGTCTTATCTACAGTCGGCCAGATGGAAACCATCAATTCGATCCCCATTTCCTTTAATTCTTTAATCATACCCTTCGGATCCGGCCAGTACACCGGATCAAATTTCCACTCGCCCTGTTTCGGCCAGTGAAAGAAATCAACTACAATTACATCGATTGGCAGGCTACGTCTCTTATACTCTCTCGCAACCTGCAGCAGTTCCTCCTGCGTCTGATAACGCAGTTTACACTGCCAAAAGCCCATTCCGTAGTCCGGCATCATCGGTACGGTTCCCGTCACACCGGCATACGCTTCCTCAACTAGCTTATGTTCTTGTGCCAAAAACTGCTGTG
>CAYRJT010000014.1:1103-3929 GCA_964424675.1 uncultured Lachnospiraceae bacterium | reverse complement strand
TACGCTTCCTCAATCTGGGCAGGTGTGTCTCCCGCTACGATCCAGAAATCAAGCATTTTTGTGGAGTAAGCTTCATAACTCATAATATTCTTTCCGAACACAACCCTCCCAATTGCAGGATTGTTCCACAGAAATCCATATCCCAATGAAGATACCGCAAACGGAACACTGGCTTGGGAATTACGATGCGCCAGCTCCAGATCCAGTCCCTTCAGATTCAGATAAGGCTGCTGATATTGTCCCATACCATATATCTTCTCATTCACATTCTGAGATTCCATGCGATAGGTCAGATGATAGTCGCCGCCCGGTATTGCCTTAAATTCTCTGGCCTCCACCTCGATTGCGCTGCATTTCGGATCCGTCAGACTTTTACGATTACGGCTGTATTCCTCCAACAGAATCTCATTTTTCTGATTCTTGATGATCATCTTGCCTGATTTATATATAACAGCTGTAATTTTACCGTTTGTGATACTTCCGTATCCCTCACAAATAGAGACTTCTGCCTTTCGATCAGAAGCGATTGCTCCTGTTAATGCCATATTGCCCTCCGGCATGCTGCATTCTTTCGTGGCACGTATACGAAGGGAATCATTTCCCCATGGTTCTACCCACAGCTGCTCTGCATCATATCGATATACCAGTTTATTTTGTTCACTTGTAATCATATCGTATCACCTCCCATATCAGCCCTTCACAGCACCGCTTGTCATACCACTGATGATGTATTTCTGCATGAAGATAAAGATCAATGCGACCGGAATGATGGTAACGACTGCAAATGCCGTCAGATAGCTCCATTTTGTTCCGTACTGCCCCATAAAGTTAAAGATTCCTGCGGTAATCGGTCTTTTCTCCTGATCCAGTATAAAGGTCATACCATATGCAAGATCTCCCCACGCATACAGGAATGAAAAGATTCCGCACACGACCACACCCGGCTTTGCAATGGGAATCAGTACCCTGATAAATGCTGAAAATCTGGTACATCCATCAATATAGGCGGCTTCCTCCAGCTCTCCAGGTATTGAACCAAAGTAATTCTTTAGAATCAAAATGGAAAACGGGATTCCGATTGTCGCATCTGCCAGAATCGCTGCAGGATAGGTATTATACAGATGCATATTGCGAAACATGATAAACAGGGGCGTCAGCAATACCGAAACCGGCAGCATCTGTGTGACCAGAAAACATAATATGATAAATCTTTTTCCTTTAAAATGATACTTCGCAATCCCATACGAAGCGGGTACCGCTAAAACAATCGAAATCAGCATAGAGCCCACTGCAATGATCAGACTGTTGCCAAAGGACTGGAACATATTGAAGTCTCCTACCTCCAGCTGCGCCATATAAGATTTCAGGTTCAGAATATGCGGCCAGAATGTCGGTGGTATCTGAAAGATTTCCTTCTCTGTCTTTAAGGATGTTACAACGACCCAGTACAAAGGAAACAGTAATATGCATAGCAGTATGATTGAAAGGATACAGAAAACAATGTTTTTTCTGCCACTTAATTTTTCCTCGGTTCCCATTATGCTTCCTCCTCTGTATAGACATATTTCAGATACAGGAGACTGACAATGAACAGAATGATGAATAGAATGTTGGCCACTGCTGCTCCCTTGCTGTACTTGAACATCTCAAATGATAGTTTATAGGAATAGGTCGAAAGCATATGTGTGGAATTGACCGGGCCTCCGCTCGTCATGACATATACCAGATCATAAACCTTGAATGTATAGATAAAGCCCAGAATCAATACCGACTCGATTGTCGGCTTTAACAAAGGCAGTGTAATCCGAAAGAATGTCTGTACCTTCCCGGCTCCGTCTATAGAAGCACTTTCGTATAATTCTGTCGGTATGGTAGTCAGACCGGTGGCAATCAGTATCATATTAAATGGAATTCCGATCCAGATATTTGTAAATATGACTGCACCCATGGCTGTCCTGGTATTGGTCAGCCAGTCAATGTTCTGAGAAATAATACCCAGGGACTTTAAGAAGTAATTGATGATTCCCACATCTGTGCCAAACATAAACTTAAAAATCAGTGCCGTTACCGTGATTGGTATCATCCACGGCATCATCAGCAATCCCCTGACCGGCTTGGAAAAGCTGAAATTACGATTGAAAAATAAAGCAAGTGCAAATCCAATGATAAACTGAAAAATCAGACATCCAACCGTAAAAATAAAAGTATTCCAGATAGATGTTGTCAGTACATTGTCCTGCTGGAACAGCTCTATATAGTTCTGCAGCCCTACAAATGGCTTTTCTTCTGCCTTCAGTGTTTTGACTGTCACATCCTGAAAGCTTAATATAAAATTGCTGACAATTGGATATCCCACAAAATAAAGCATGTAAATAAATGCAGGTAATACGAACAAATATCCGACATTATCATATCTAAAAAAGCGTTTTACCCTATTCATGTCTTACCTCCATTTGTTTCATTTGAAGAAATAAGGGCAGGCCGCACAAAATACATGTACTTCCTGCCCGTTTTCTGTCTCTGTATCTTATTTGCCTACAATACCGTCAATGGTTGTCTGTGCTTTTGCTGCTGCATCCTCAGGTGTGCTGGCTCCCGTGATGACCTCATTGAATGCCAATGAGATTGCATCTGAGATGTCTGGCCACTCAGGTAATGGGCCTCTTGCGTTGGCATACTGCATTTCCTCAACAAATGCTTCATATACTGCATCTCCGCTAAACTGTCCTTCAGCGATTGTAGAATCAGATGAGATATAGCCCATAGCGTTCATCATGAACAGGCACTGATCTTTAGCTGTTGCATATTTCAGGAATTCAATTGCTG
>CAYRJT010000014.1:0-1093 GCA_964424675.1 uncultured Lachnospiraceae bacterium | reverse complement strand
TTCATCGCTTGTAGCAAATTCCAGGAACTTGATTGCTGCGTCTTCATTACCGCCTGCGATGACTGCATAGTTCTCACCGCCCAGTCCTGATGCCTGTTTTGCATCCATCGGAATCGGAGCTACGTTCCAGTTCAGATCCGGAACCTCTGTACGCATGGTCGGTACCTGCCATGTTCCGTTGATCATCATAGCAAGGTTGCCTGAGATAAACTGGTTCATGGTGTCGCCCTGTGTCCAGTTGATTGCTTCTTTTGTCATAGCGCCTTCATCTACAAGACTCTTTACCATAGAAAGGGCCTTGATACCACCGTCAGAATTGATTTCATATGAGGTGGCACCTGTAGACCATACCCAAGGCAGGAAATTAAATGTACCTTCTTCATTCTGTAAAGCGCAGTGTGCAAATCCTGATACTGTATCGGTTGTGCATGCCTTTGCTGTATCCAACAGTTCATCCCATGTTGTCGGAACCTCTTTACCGGCTGCCTTCAGCATATCCTCATTATAGTATAATAAGAGGCAGTTGCTTCCGAATGGTACGCCATATAATTTGCCGTCCAGTGTGCAGGAGTTGACAGGACCTTCGTAATAATTGCTGACATCGAATTTATCTGTAATATCTGCAAAGATGCCCATAGCTGCATATGCTGCATGATCAGGATTGTCGAGGATGACGAGATCAGGAAGCTCATCTGCTGATGCACCGATGGATAACTGTTTCTTAAAATCTGCAAATGGTACATACTTTGCTTCTACTTTAATATCAGACTGTGAATCGTTATACTGCTGAATCAAAGTATCTAATGCTTTCTGGTGTCCCTCTGTCTCCCAGTAATACCAGATGGTCACATCGCCTGAAGCAGCTGCTGTTGCTACTGCTTCATCTGCTGCCGGCTCCTCAGCTGCTGGAGCCTCTGTCTCGGCCGGAGCTGTTTCTGCTGCCTCTGCCGCCGGAGCCTCTGTGCTCGTCTTTGCACCACATCCCGCAAGCAAAGATGCGATCATTGTTGTTGCTACAAATAACGCTGCTAACTTCTTCATTTCGTTCCTCCTTATAATTGAATCTTTCCAAACACCATTGTTTGTATCTTTA
>CAYRJT010000013.1:2782-19210 GCA_964424675.1 uncultured Lachnospiraceae bacterium | reverse complement strand
TACCAACTACATCCTCAACCCTTTTATTAAAATTTGTCGTATTAATCTGTACTTAGTTTTTTATACTGTTTCTTCCAAGATCTTGAAGGCTTTTTGCAAATATAATCATCACTTGTAAATGCACATATGCCTGGAATACTATTGTTAGCACATATATCAGGATTATTTTGTCTACACCCGTAGGTTTGCATTTCACTATCTTCATCATTTAATGGTGCACCAAATGGCACCTTTAACATTTTTTTATTCATATTCCAGCTCCGATACATCTAATTCACCAGACATTAACTTTGGAAGCAAACTATCTCTTATCTCTCCCAATTTATCATTTTCCAAGCGTATTTCTTCCATATTCATATATATAGGTTCTGAAATCTCATCATATATTTTCAATAATTCATCCGGTGGGCATTTGAATTCACAATTCAATATTGTGTCATTTGGAAGTGCAAGAACGGTTGTTCCGGTTGCAAATCCTGCAACTCTTGTTCTATAAGCAGGCATATTCAAAAGACCTAAAATAAAATTATTTGATATTGTACAGTTTCTTACAATACTGATATGATGTGAACAGATTGCAGTATCATATCCCAAACTTGGAACTCGAATTGCACTTCCAAGAACTTCCCTTGCTTGAGTCAAATCAGTATTTGCAACAATTATATCTCCTGGTTTTACGACATTCCTTGGTTTAAATTCTCCTGTATAGAATTTCAGTTTTTCTGGTCTAAATACTGAATTAGGAAGAATATTACCAAGATTGAGCATAGGAACACCCTCTCCTTCAGAAAGGAACTTTCCTTTATAGGACAAACCTCTTTCTAGTTCAAGAAAATCCCCCAATTTCTTATCCTCCCATGTATTATCTGCCTTAATAATAAACATGTCTTCAAAAAGAACTTTAAGCTGTTCTGATAAATTCCTATTTATCGCTTCGTTATTATTTATTTTCTTATCTATTTTTTCCAACAATGATGCAATCTTTTTTTGCTCATCAATTGGTCTAATAGGAACTTGTATTTGTTTCATCATCCCAAAGGTTATTGCTGGCATAGTAGAAGAGCTTTGACCTCCCATTAATATTTGCTTTATTTGAGGTGATACTAAGTAATAATACATATAATCAATATCAAATCTACTGTCATCAATACATATTTGGAACATATTATTGGCTATAATACCTTGTATACCACGTACTACCGTTCCCGCTGTTTGTGAACCATATCTAATCATTATGATACACTTTTCATCTACTTCGTACTGTTCACCCAAATCCTCAATATATCTTGGTGGTTCGCTTGGATTTGTAAAATCTATAATCCTCACAAATCTTTTCATTCCATCTTCACATTCCAAAAACTGCTTTTCTATCGGTACCTGTTTCCCTTGCTTATACACCGCAATATCATTTAGACTTATATATTTCATTTCTTCACCTACTCCTTAATAAAATCAGACAAACTCCCTTTATAATCCATCGGAACTCGTAATACAACGATTAGTAAATCTTCAGTTATCAATTCATTGATTAACTTTTGCAATCTTCCCGTCTGAATAGAGTATCTAGTCATATTTATTATATATCCAAGTTCATTTCGTTCTAATATAGGTGTATTAAAATGAATCATCTGATTCTCTTTGATTTTCAAATTTCCTGGATTGCTTTTATTTCCAGAGACACCATCAACAGCCCCTTCAACAAACTCATTTATGATATCTTTCATTGTTTTGTTCACCAAATCACCTACCCAATGTATTTTCTATGTGCATTCTTAACATTACTCTGCTTCACCATCGCATAGTGAAGAGTTGTATCTATCTTCTCATGCCCCAAGAGCTTCTGCACTTGCTCAATAGGCATTCCTTTGTCTATTGCTACTGTCGCCATCGTTCTTCTGAACTTATGAGGATGACATTTCTTAATACCAATACTTCTTCCAAGTTTTCGAATTCTGACTTCAACGCCACCAATTTCAAGTCGTTCATTCGGTGATCTCAATCCAACGAATAATGCCGGATTAGTATCTGATCTACTTTTCAAATATTCCTGCAGATGAAGTTTAGTCCTTGCATCGAAGTATACCATTCGCTCTTTGTCACCTTTACCTAGAACAATGCATTCTCGTTCGTTAAAGTCAATATCTTCTCGATTAAGTAAAACCAGCTCACCAACTCTCATACCCGTTGATGATAAAAGATCAATCATCGCTAAATCTCTGATTTCCTTGCAGGAATCTCTAAGTCGCTCCATCTCATCATCAGTATACGTTTCTTTAACTGGAGTAGTTGTCTTGATCTTGTGAATTCTTCTAACAGGGCTTTTTAGGATATAATTCTCATCCTCAAGCCAAGTAAAGAAACTTGAAAGGTTACGTCTAACATTATCAACACTTTGCTTGCTGACTGTTGATCTACTTTGATAATCTGTCAGATATTCTCTCAAATTGTCAGTTGTAATAGCCTTAACATTTTTATCAGTTGCCTGCAACATTTTTTCAACAGTACTCTTATAGTATTTCAGAGTCTTATCTGAACGCCCTTCAAGCTTCTTTGTTGATATGAAACGCTTTAAAAGTTCAAACGAATCATCTTCACTGCTTTCATCTTCATTAATGACATTTTCCAGAACTCTCTTTAGTTCCATAAGTTGTTGATTATCTAAAAACGGATTCATTTGGTACATAACTGAGTTAATTATTTCTTGATTCATAGTAACAACCTCCTTTGTAGTTGGTATGTTACCACTAATAAAACTTATATCAACTCAATTGCCTTAGACCGATAAATCACAATTCACCTTATTTACTGTATCCGATAGCCGCTAGCTTTTTGCAGATTTCATCTTCCAGTTTATGTGATTCTTCAAATAAACCATAGAGTTCTGTAGTAAGTCGTGTCATTTTTTCTTCAAAGGGCTCTCCATCATCTTCTTGCTCTTCTAGGCCAACATATCTTCCAGGAGTTAAAATATAGTCCTGATCTGAAACTTCTTCCAATGTTGCACTCTTACAAAATCCTTGAATATCCTCATAATCTTCTCCATGCCTCCATTTCTGATATGTGGAAGCGATCTTTTGTATATCATCTTCAGATAGTTCTTTAACCTTACGATCAACCATAAATCCGAGATTACGCGCATCTATAAATAGTACTTTTCCCTTTGCTGCATCCGATTTACCTTTTCGCATAATCCAAAGAGAAACTGGTATACCCGTTGAATAAAATAACTGTCCAGGCATAGATACAATACACTCTACAACATCGCCATTAATCATATTCTTTCGAATTTCACCTTCATTCGATGTGTTAGAACTTAGTGAACCATTAGCCAGTACAGTTCCAGCAACACCACCAACTGGATTTAAATGATGAAGCATATGTTGCAGCCAAGCATAGTTTGCATTACCAACTGGTGGGATTCCATAAGACCATCTTATATCACCCTGTAATCTTTCACCGCCCCAGTCTGATATATTAAAAGGAGGATTTGCTAATATATAATTTGCTTTTAAAGTTTTATGTTGATCATCATGGAATGAGTCCGCATTATGTTTTCCAAGGTTCGCTTCTAGTCCTCTAAGAGCAAGATTCATTTTTGCCAACTTCCATGTAGTAGGATTACTCTCCTGTCCAAAAATAGAAATATCTCTTATGTTACCTTGATGTTCTTTTACAAAACGAGCCGACTGACAAAACATACCACCAGATCCACAAGCCGGGTCAAAAATCTGTCCTTCAAAAGGTTCTATCATATCTACCAATGTACGGACAATACATGATGGTGTGTAGAATTCTCCACCTAATTTGCCTTCTGCTGATGCAAACTTTCCAAGAAAATATTCATATACTCTACCCAATATGTCTCTTTCTTGTGCTGCTGTAGTTCCTACATCAATATTAGTAAATATAGTCACCAATTCCCCAAGTCGTGTTTTATTCAACTCTCGACGAGCGTAGTTCTTAGTCAAAATTCCTTTTAATGTATCATTTTCTTTCTCAATCACTTCCATCGCTTTGTCGATGATTTCTCCGATATCAGTACTTGTAGCATGCGCTTTTATATTTTCCCATCGTGCGTCCTTTGGTACCCAGAAAATATTATCCGCAAGGTATTCATCACGATCTTCTTCATCACCATAACCTTCGGCTTTTAGCTGATCATATTTTTCTTTAAAAGAATCAGACACATACTTCAGGAAAATTAGCCCTAAAACTACATGCTTATATTCAGCAGCATCCATGTTTGAACGTAACTTATCAGCAGCCTGCCATAACTGCTCCTCAAAACCTACATTAGTCGTACCTATTGCCATTATATAAAACCTCCATTTTCTTGTTTTGTCTTTATTTTACTCTTTTGCCAGTCCCTTTTTTCGGACACGTCTAGGATCTTCCGGTTTTTTTGTATCTTCTGGAATGAGCCATGTATTTCCTCTTAAAATAGCCCCATCAATACGTCCTTCTTTGCAGTAGATTGATACACGTCGCTGTGATATACCCCATTTTTTTGCAAGTTCTGCTGTTGTTAAATAATCCATGTTTTGCCCTCCATAAACAAATAACACTATAACTCATTATATTCTTTTAAGCGAACACTTTCAATAGGTAATTTGTTTTGTACTTTGTATCACCTGCATTTTATTAACTTCAGCGTTTGAATTATATTCAGTCTAATTATATCCAAAAATCTCACACAAAAAGGAGGGGGGAAACTATTCGCGGACTATTACGCTACCGATACGATTCCGGCGCACGCTGCTTTCACCAGCGAAATAATTTACCCCATCTTAAAATTCAGGTTCTATATACATATTTTCCTGCTAAAAACACAGGTACATATTTCTCATATAATGCCGCGAACCCGTATAAACACGCTACTTACGCGATAGTAAACAGACAGTCTCAACATGATTAATGTCTGTAAATAATTATACACTATTTCTTTATACATCTCCATTATAATGTTATTAAATCAATGCCTATTCAACCTTGACAATCTCAAGCTTTCCATCCTGGCATTTCACTACCACTGACATTCCTATATCAAATCCTAATTCTTTGAGCCATTTCCCTGTCAACCGAATCGTTGGGATGCTCTCATATTTGTAATCACAGATTTCATATACCTTCAATTCTCTAAATTTTTTAAATGCCATACTTTATTCTCCTTTGCTATACTTTCGCCAAAAATTATCGTTCTTACGCTAAATAATATATACCTTTTGCTAAATCATATTTTTTGAAAATCACCCCACGGATACTGTGGGAACGACAACACCTCATAATGGTGCCAAGAATGTACTGAATAATAATGTATTTATCGCCACATGATATGGCGACAAATGCCGTGTTTGTGCGGTTTAGTGATTGCTTCATAAGTGCCAATAATAGCATCTTAACACCCGACAGTGACAAAATATGTACGATTCCCGCACGCATATACAGTTCCTTTACCTCCGTATCCAGAGAACTTTTGTCTCCCAGCAAAAGAGCATGCAGGATTCCTGCCTCCTTTTCCGGCATCAGCTTCCTATAAACTGCTTTCAGTCGTTCTCTGCACTGATACAGTGTCTCTCTCCAGTTGTCGTAATCCTTTGATGTGGCTGTCACATAAGCCTTTTTGACAGCAAAATCAATTCCATTCATTTCATAATATCGAGCAGCATCAAACTGTCCGTCATTTTCAGCAGCATCAAACAGGCTCACCTTGCCGTCAAGTGCAATCGTGCTGCCAAGCCTGACCTGCGTATTGTCTGTCAGATATGCAATTATGGAATATGTTTCCTGGGAAGTTTTTTGAATGGTTTCAGAAGATTGCTGAATGATGACTTTTTTCAGGTAAATAACAGATATGCCTTGTTTGATTTCCTTTTGACTGACCTGACCGGTAAGATAGATATACTGTCCGTCCTGAATGCCTGCCCTTTCTGTGAGAACAGGCACCTCCATGACTTGTATCAGAAGATAAACGATCAGTATGACCGCCAGACCAATCAGACACATTGGTCTTTTGAGCATTGATTACTCCGTTTCCACGATTTCCAGATTTCGTTCAAAGATGGTTGACATCAGGATATGATCCCCGAAAAGCATATCGCTCTCTCCGTCGATAGAGATCTGTACCTTATTGACATTTGGCAGCTCTGTCAGAGAATTAACCAGAGAATAAATCACCATTTCCTCAGATACCGGATAGCTCAGCGTGAGAAAGTCTGCGCTCAGGTTCAGATAACAGATGCCGTCCTTGGTTGTCACACCCAGGATCTTCGTTGTCGGTGTGATTGTCGGATTGACCCCCTGTACTGAAGGGCCTGCCAGTACCTGCTCGGTTACCAGCTTCTCCATGGAAATATTGCTGCTGTATGCAATCGTCTCCATTGCAGATACAAGCGCTGTATTGGCTGTATTGGCGAAATAAAGCTTTAAGCTTGCTTTTTCATAGGTATTGATTTCATTTCCTGTATTATCAATAAAAGTCTCTGCCGTCATAACTCCAACAGGCTGATTATTGCTGTCCAGCAACGGTTCTCCACGGACAAGGAAAGACACATAGTCCACTCCCGGAATCTGACACAGGGTACGCACAATTGCCGCTCTGCAAAGAACCTCCTTGGGAGCATCTGCCTGATGATAATTCTCATCAAAATCAATAATGAGCTGCCCTTCTTCAAAGGTATAAGCCAATACATTGACCTTGGAATCAACTGGTTTTTTCAGTTCTGTGTTCTTAGGATCTGTTTCCAGTACTGCCAGTAGCTCTACGATCAGATCCTCTGTGGTATCAGCCTCGCATACATATGGTTCTGCTACGGTTTTTGTTTCCTGTTTGTTGATATAATATACACTGAATCCCATATCGGCTTCTTCATTTTTTCTGTTGCATCCTGTCATACAGAACAGCAGCATGACCATGCATAAGAGATTCCATAAGATCTTTTTCATCGTCATCCTCCTATCCCTGTGTGCCTGCATAGCTAAGTGGTATTTTAACAACAAATACAGTGCCAGACTCTTTTCCAGACTCCACCTTGATCGAACCCCGATGCATCAAAATGATGTTACGCGTAATGGCCAGACCCAGACCACTGCCATCTATTTCTGTAGAATGAGACTTATCCACCCTGTAAAAACGTTCAAATATATGTACTCGCTCCTCTTCCGGAATGCCAATACCGGAGTCAGCCACTTCAACCGTAAAAAACTGATGATCTGCATCCAGTGTCACATGTACCCAGCCTTGATCTTTATTATATTTAATGGCATTTTCAATCAGATTGGTGAATGCCAGAGTGAATTTTACTTCATCAATTTCCGCTGCCACATCTCTGACACTCTCAAGAATCAACTCAATATGCCTCTTTTCTGCGATTGGATGCAGACGTTTCAGGATAGACTCCAGTACCTCTGCGATATCCTTTGACTCTACATTCAGCTGGGCCTCTGTTTTATCCAGCTTTACAAGGGTCAGCAGGTCATTGATGATACTGTTTTCCCTGTCTATCTCATTTGCGATATCCTCCATGAATTCATGATACAGCTCTACCGGTACATCCTCCTGCTGCAGCAGAGAATCTGCCAGCACCTTCATGGATGTCAAAGGCGTCTTCAGTTCATGTGAGACATTTGATACAAATTCCTGCCTGGAGGTATCCAGCACCTTGGCTCGCGCCAGCATCTGATTAAATGCATCTGTGATGTACTCTGTCTCCAGATAATCCGGAACAGAAATCTCCTCCTCCGTAAAGCCTTCCTTTACTTCATTGATGGCATTGATGACTCTGGAGAAAGGACGCAATAATGCCATAGCCAGAATATATGCCAGCATGAAGATCAGAATCGCCATAGAAAATTCCAGTACCAATGCCTTTTGTCCCAGAATATCAATGCTGTCAACAATACTGTCTGTCGATACGCTGATTAACATAACTCCATGCATTTCCTGTGTCTGTGAATCTATAATCGGAATCGTCATTTCTATATAATGATTCTTCTCGTCATAATGATTAATCGTCTCACCTTTAAAACATTTAATGACCTCTTCAGAAACAATCGTCTTGCCATCGCTCAAAGCATATGTATCCTTAATAATCTTAAAATTCTTATCAATGATCAGGATACGTCCGTCATACAGATTCGACAACTGCTCCAGCTCACTGTTCACGACCTCTGAATTAGCATTTGGCAGATACAGTTCTTCCAAATTATTATCTGCTGCAGAATCTCCGGCTCCCTTCGGATGCAGCTCCTCCATATCACCATTGACTGTCTCTGCATACGTATTGGACAGGTAATTGTACGTAATCAGATGATTAGCAAGGATCTTGCACTGATTTTGGACATCGGAGGTACGCAGGCTGACAGCCCGTTCCTCATAATTATTCAGGATTGCAAAGTGCATAATGGCGCTGGGAACGATGCCCACCGCCAAAATGATCACAAAAATCCTCAGTTTTAAACTGCGCAGCAGTCTGATCCTGCTGAGTTTGTTCTTAATTCTGGTAAAAATGATAGATTCCTCCTGACAATACTACTGTTGAAAATAATATCCAATTCCCCACTTGGTATGTACATACCGGGGTTCACTTGGATTAGATTCAATTTTTTCCCGCAGACGTCTGATATGAACGTCTACTGTCCTGACATCTCCGGGATACTCTGAGCCCCATACCGTATTCAGCAGATTTTCTCTGGAAAATACTTTGTCGGGATTGAGCACGAGCAGCTCCAGTACATCAAATTCTTTTGTCGTCAGATTGATTTCTTTGCCTGCTATGTAGATTCTCCGGCTCTCCAGATCCAGCTTCATATCACCGGTCTCAATCACCTTGACCGAATCCTCCTTGGCCGCCTTCTTTGTCGTTCTGCGCATGATTGCCTTGATTCTTGCCTTGACCTCGAGTATATTAAATGGCTTGGTGATATAGTCATCGGCTCCATACTCCAGTCCGAGTATTTTGTCCATATCTTCGCCCTTTGCAGTCAGCATCACGATTGGAACAGAGGAAAACTCTCTGACCTGCTGACATACCTCCAGACCGGACAGCTTAGGCAGCATCAGATCCAGCAAAATGATATCATACTCATTTTCCTGCGCCAGTCTGACAGCCTCTTCACCATCATATGCACAGTCTACTTCCATCCCATCCTGTTCCAGGCTGAAACGGATTCCTTTTACAATCAGTTTTTCATCATCTACTACCAATACTCTGCTCATATGACTTTCCCTTCCATTTCTTATGTTCATTCAAATTTCCGTTACTGAACCTGTATCAGGTCTTTCATCTTGGAGTACATACCCTCCTTGATGCCCTCTACCTGCATGATTTCTTCTTTTGACTTGAAACCGCCTCTGGCTTCCCGGTATGCAATGATACTCTGTGCCCTGGAATCGCCTACTCCCGGCAGCTCTTTTAACTGTTCCGCCGTCGCGGTGTTGATATTGACCATGCTGCCTGTGCTCTCCGGGACGGCACTGTCTGATGATGATTCCACCGGAATATCAGCCGCCATTTCTGCAGGAATCTGATTCTTAGAAACTTCCTCCATGGTAGGCACATAGACCCGCTGCCCGTCTGTCAGCGATGCTGCCTGATTCAGATAGTCAGCTGCAGCTGTTTCTGTCAGACCGCCTGCTGCCTCCAGTACTTCATAAACTCTCGTTGTCTCCGGTACCGTATAAACACCCGGCTGTTGAACCGCCCCACAGACATGAACGCATATTTCTACGACGGGTGCCGGAGAAACTGCTGCTTCTGTTTTGATTTCTGTCTGTGTTCCGATATCCGCTGTAAGCTCTGAGCTGGTCTCTCCTGATTGTCGTCCGGATACGTCCTCCTCTGCCGGCTGTTCGGGATTGTCCTGTGTTATGTCAACTTCATTGAGTGGAACCAGTTCTTCATTGCTGCTGTTGCAGGCGGTACAGCATACTGCTGCTGTCAGCAGCACTGTCATTAACTTTATTCTATTCATGTACGCTCTCCATTATCCTCGGATAATGAAGTCCCTCAGTACCAATACTACTATAACATAATTATTTCCACTTGAAAATGATAATTCCGACAATTGCAATCACCATTCCTGCGATCTTGCGAAACTCCATGGGCTGCTTTTCCACACCAAACATGCCGAAAAGCTCGATCACATATGCAACGATCAGCTGCGCTATGACAATCAGCATCACTGCCCTCGCCGGCCCCAGTGCATCCATACCTTTGATAACCGTATATGTGATAAATGCTCCGATCACACCACCAAGAAGCATGTACTTCGGCTGTACCTGCCCAATCGCAGTAACCGGTTCACGTCCGGTGCAAAGCCATGCCACGACGCATACAAAAAGTGCTGTCAGCTGTACAAAGCCCGCTGCCACCCAGATTCCGGATGTCTTTGTGACCTCTGTATTAAATACGCCCTGAATGCTCATCAGGGCGCCTGATAATAATGCAATCAATATTCCTGTCATATGATATTCCTCCACAATTCCGGTATGCCTAATAGCATTCCCATTTTTGTCTCGGATATACCACTATTTTACTGCTTCATCTGCACCTGCGCTGATACTTTCCTGTGTAGGGATCGTATAACCGATCTCGTCAATCTGGCTGCCGATCAATTCAGACAACGCCCGCAGCTCCTCCTCCGGATCACTGCCCGTCCATACCTTTGTAAATGCAATCTCGAGTTGTACCCAGAAGTTACTGGCCTCGATCATCTTTGGCAGAGACACTGATTTCTGATACTCCAGCATTGTATTGGATATTTCCGGATTATCATATTCCACATCATACCGGCAGGCAATTTTACCGGATCTGTTATACAATGTATCCAGATCTGTATAGGTCAGATACCTTGCAAAAGCATTGGCATCCTCCTTACGGCCGGAGTAACCGTTGATCGCAACAGCATTTGTCACGGACAGTCCACGTGCCTTTAATTTCGAGCTCAGGTCAGGTAATACGGCCACACCATATTCATAGCTGAAATTACCCGCTGCCTTGGCTTCTTCAATCTTTTCGATTGCATCTGTTGTTGCCACCGTAAATACGGTCTTTCCTTCGATAAATTCCTGCAGAATCTTATCGTAGGTAACCTCCTTGGTATCAATGGAAAAAAACTGATTCAGATCCTGATATACCTGCAGACAGTCAATCGTCTCTTGATTGAAGATATTAAAATTAGCATTGTTGTCGCCGTCTTCACCGCCAACATCAATATAATTACCCACAAAGAAATAATTATAGAAAATATCCGACACATCCCATTTGAAGACATACTCGACCGTTTCCGGTGCATCATAGTTGTCCGCAAAAGCCAGAATATCATCAATTGTGGATGGAATCATCGTCGACATCTGCTGCAGCACTTCGGCAGACAGACCATAGGACTCCTCGTCCATTCCCGTCTCTTCAGTGGTTGTCTCTTCACCGCTGTCAACTGCTGCTGTGTCCGTTGCTGTATCTTCTGCAGTATCATCTGTTGCACTGTCAGCCTGATCCTGTGTCTCTGGTGTCGTAATCTCCTTTGCCTGAGTTGTCGGTTCTCCCTCTACTTCCAATGCAGCCATGGCTTCCTCCGCTGCTGCCTGATCTGCCTCCGTCTCTATTGTCTGCTTGGCCAGATCTGCCATAAATGTCTTATTATATAAGAAAAAATTCGTCTCATAATAAAATGGATAAGCCACCAGTTCATTGTCACACCCGACAGCATGAAGTGCCGTCTGTGGATAGTTCTGCGGTATCACAATCTTATCGGGATCTTCTATTTTCGTTGCAAGACCCGCCAGATAAGCCTTCATCAGATTGTCATTACTGGTAATATAGAGATCTGGGGCGTCCTGATCATTGATGGATGCTGCGTTGATCTGCTCCAGATATTCCACACCGGATACGAGTACCGGAGATACCTTGGTTCCTGAATAATCCTGATACGCAAGTGATATACTCATTAAATAGTCCGTCAGGGACTCATCTGTATACCATAAAATCAGGGGGCCGGTTTTCTCTGTCTCCGTATCCTGTATCTGCTCCCGTGCAGTCAGGCTGTCCTCGCGTACAAGCTTTCCGTCCTGAATGAACAGTGAACCGGACAAACTAAAGTGAAGCATTGCCGCCAGCAATGCTATCACCATCATAATCGCTAATATTTTCGATGAACCACTATTCATAAATATCCATACTCCTGAAATCTGTTTCCATTACTGACATGCTTTAATCGCTGCAGACAGTTTGTCTGCCATTTCATCAATCTGTTCCTTTGTAATGATCAGGGACGGAACGAACCGGATAATATTGGTCCCTGCGGTCGCTAACAGCAAACCATTTTGTATCGCCTGCTTGACAATGTCAGCGACTGGCTTTTTGAACACCAGTCCCTGCATCAGACCGATACCCCGATGCGTCTCAATGCATTCAAACTGCTCGCTCAGTTCCTGTAGTTTTTTCTCCAGATAAGGAGCCACTTCATTGACATGGTCAATGATATGATCCCTTTCATAAATATCCAATACCGTGCTGACAGCAGTCGTTGCCAGCGGGTTTCCTGCGTATGTCGAGCCATGATCTCCGGCAGTCAGGGACTTTTTTGCCACCTTCTCTGTCATGAAAAATGCGCCGACCGGAACACCGCACCCAAGAGCCTTTGCTGCTGCCATGATATCCGGCTTGACTCCAAACTTCTGCCAGGTGAACATAGCACCTGTACGTCCCATGCCACACTGTATCTCATCAAAGATCAGCAATATTCCATTTTCATCGCACAGCTTCCGGACTCCCTCCAGAAATGCCTGTGATGCAGGATAAATACCGCCCTCACCTTGTACTGGTTCTAAAATAATAGCACATGTCTTGTCTGTTAGTAAAGAGCGAACGCTTTCCAGATCATTAAATTCAGCAAATTTCACTGCACCACAAAATGCTGCAAACGGTGCACGGTATTTTTCATTTCCTGTAACAGACAACGCACCCAGTGTTCTTCCGTGAAAGGAATGATTCATCGCAATCACTTCATAATCTGTGCCGCCCTTCACTGTATATGCGTATTTCAAAGCCGATTTGACTGCTCCCTCGATTGCCTCTGCTCCACTGTTTGTAAAGAATACTCGATCCATCTGCGCTGCCTTTACTGCCTTCTTAGCGGCTTCCAGAAGTGGAACCGTATAATACAGGTTTGATACATGTACCAGCCTGTCTATCTGCTGCTTCAGAGCATCTGCCAGCTCCCTGTTTCCATGCCCAAGTGCATGTACTGCAATGCCTGCCACAAAATCAAGATATTTCTTTCCGTCTGTATCATAGAGGTAAACCCCCTCACCATGATCCAGTACGATCTGGTAGCGTGTATAGGTATGTAATAATACCTGTTCTGATTCATCTATATATTGCTGTTGTGTCATGTGAATGGTCCTTTCTGTTATGTTCATTTCGTTCTCGTTTTATCTAATCTATTGTGAATTATGTCAACTCATTATGGTAACATGTCAGCTGCGTCATCTGGGAAAAACATGGTTCCGATACCTGTATTGGTAAAGAACTCCACCAATAAGCTGTGAGCCTTTCTGCCGTCGAGAATATGTACCCGGTTAACACCGCTTTTGATTGCATCTGTACAGTTATTTAACTTTGGAAGCATACCACCTCCGATATAGCCCTTACTGATCAGGTCATCTACTTCACTAACGGTCAGTCTGGAAATAAAGGTACTCTTATCTGCCGGATCCTGATAAACGCCCTCAATGTCCGTCAGGAAAGCCAGCTTATCAGCATGCATCGCCTTGGCAATTGCGCAGGCTGCATCATCAGCATTGATATTATAGGTCTGAAAATTCTCATCCAGGCCAATCGGTGCCACAATCGGCAGGAAATCATGATCCAGAAGGTCTTCCAGAATCTTTGTATTGACCTCTGTAACCTCACCGACATATCCGATATCCTTGCCATCGGAATACTTTTTTTCTACTGTGAGGAGTCCGCCGTCCTTGCCGCTGATACCGACTGCCTTGACTCCCAGTTCCTGTACCATGGTCACGAGAGATTTGTTCACCTTTCCGAGTACCATCTCTGCGATTTCCATTGTTTCATCATCCGTTACACGCAGTCCATTGATGAACTTCGGCTCCATTCCAACTTTACCGACCCAGCGGCTGATTTCCTTGCCGCCACCATGTACTACGATCGGCTTGAAACCGACAAGCTTCAGCAGTGTAACATCCTTGATGACATTCTTCTTCAGATTTTCATCGGTCATGGCACTGCCGCCGTATTTCACTACAATGACCTTTCTGTTGAACTGCTGTATGTAAGGAAGTGCCTCGATGAGCACCTCTGCTTTGTGTAAATTGATATCCATATGATCCATGATCTGCTTCCTCCCTCGAATTGATTGTTGTCGATATGATCTGCTTGACTTACTTCGTCAGCTTGTATGTGGACTCAATCTGTGTCACTCCGGTCATGACTGTCTCTGTAGCGCCCTCGGCTGAAACTACATGAATCGTGCCGTCTTCGCTTTCAAATACCCAGTTGATGATGATGCCTGATGTATCATCTGCTCCCTGCGTATAGGCTCCGTACACCTGAAATGCATCATATCCGGCCAGTTGAACCTTTGCTCCCTTGATCTGCTTCACACCACCCTGGTCAAGTGTTGTCCAGATGCTCTGTGCAGCTGTCTCCGCTGTGAGCTTGTCCTGTTCTTCCTGACTGAATACAGATTTGTCAATCACATCCATGGATACGATCACTCTGCTATCCTCACTGGCATACTGCAGTGAGGTAGCACTTCCTTCGCCTTCATATTGCACCCAGTCAGCCGGTACTGCCATATAACCCAATGTGTCTGAACCTATCTCCTGTGTTTCGCCTGTGTACTCACCCGTACTTCCGGCTGCATCCGCTGCTGTCGTTCCTGTGGTATCCGTTTCTTCCGCTGCATCTGCAGTATCCCCGGCATCTGCTGCATTTGTTGTTTCATCTGTTGTGTCTGTTGCTGTACCCTTATTTCCGCATGCTCCCAATGTAATGAGTGCCAGACTCATTACAATACATATTAATATTTTTTTCATTTTCTTATGCTCCGTATCATTTATTTTTTTACTTCTATTTCATGGCTTAGCTTCTGTAATCTGCGTTGATCTTAACATAATCGTAGGTCAGATCACAGCCCCATGCCGTTGCTGTCGCATCACCTGCATTCATATCAATGACCAGCGTCACCTCTGATGCTGACAAAGTCTTCGTTGCTTCTTCTTCGCTGTAATCCGTCATAGCTCCGCCGTGGCATACCATCATTTTATGACCGTTTCCTTCATAATACAAGTCTACATTTTCCGGAACAAACTCTGCTCCTGAATAACCCATAGCACACATAATTCTGCCCCAGTTGGAATCATGTCCGTAGATGGCCGCTTTCGTCAGGGAAGAACAAATAACAGACTTGGCAATCTTCTTTGCATTTTCCTTCGTATCTGCATGAAGCACCTTTGCCTCGATCAGAGCGTTTGCGCCTTCTCCATCTCCTGCCATTTTCTTCGCCTGTGTTTGGTTGACATAATGCAACGCTTCTTTGAAGATTTCATAATCAGGTCCTTCGGTCGTAATCTCAGGATTACCTGCCATGCCATTTGCAAGAATTAATAATGTATCATTTGTAGAGGTATCTCCGTCTACGGAAATCATGTTGAAGGTTTCCTGTACGTCTTCTTTTAAAGCCTTTGTAAGCAGTTCCTTGGAAATCGCAAGGTCTGTGGTCACATATGCTAACAGTGTACACATATTCGGATGAATCATTCCGGAGCCCTTGCACATGCCGCCCATGGTCACGGTCTTGCCACCGATTTCAAATGTAACGGCTACTTCCTTGGAAATGGTATCTGTAGTCATGATGGACTGTGCCGCTGTCAGGCCATCCTCCTTTGTGAAGCCAAGTGTGGGAACCATTTTCTCTACTCCTGCAATGATTTTGTCCACCGGAATCTGCATACCGATGACTCCTGTGGAGCCAATTGCAACTGCATTTGCCGGTATATTCAAAAGCTTGCCTGTTGCCTCTGCTGTCTTTTCGCATACCTGCATGCCCTGTTCATTGGTGCATGCATTGGCAATGCCTGCGTTCACTACAAACGCCTGCAGGTACGGAGAATGCTCTACAACATCCATATCCCACTTGACCGGTGCTGCCTTGACTACATTGGTCGTAAAGGTTGCCGCTGCTGTACAGGGCTGTTCACTGTATACCAGTGCCATATCCTTGCGGTCCTTATATTTGATGCCAGCCGCCGTACCGGTTGCCTTGAATCCTTTTGCTGCGGTGATACCGCCTTCTATGATTTTATAATTCATAATTGTCATCCTCTCTGTTCTTAACTTGTTTGCTCTCATTTGTTTTGCTCTTGGCTTGCCTGCTTTTGGCTTGCCTGCTCTTGGCTTGCCTGCT
>CAYRJT010000013.1:0-2682 GCA_964424675.1 uncultured Lachnospiraceae bacterium | reverse complement strand
CTTGCTCGATATTTTGGATAACTACAGACTTGAAATGTAGTAAAAATTCCAAAGTGAACCTTCTAACAGATACATTATTGAAGTTTTGGACAAGTACTCCCTGTTAATGCTGACTAGCATTCCAAATACTTACGCACTTATTACTATTTTGGATGAATACTTTCATTTTCTATATACTTGTTGTCCAATACATAGAATCACTGTGAAAGCATTCTCCCTTTTTGGAATTTAATCGAGCTTCTTTCCTTGTCTATTGTCCATTTATCTGTTTCGGATAGCCCAATATATAGAAGGCCTCAATCAACTAATTGATTGCACTCAATGATTATAATTGATTATGTTCTCTGTATTTAAAACAAAATCATAATAATTCAGGTCTTCACGCTTTGTCCAGCCAATCTGGTTCCAGAAAGCATTTCCGATGTCATTCTTGGTAAAGGCAATCAGGGAAACCTTGCTGATGTGTTCGGCATGGAGTGCTTCCATTGCATGTATGACCATGGCCTTTCCGATGCCCTGTCTTCGGTAGCCGCTATGGACACATACATGGTAACAGCAGCCGCGTCTGCCGTCATGACCGCAAAGGATGCTGCCTACGACCTTTCCGTCGTCTATGGCTACGACACTCGTAGTCGGATTTCTCTTTAAGAATGCCTCAACACCTGCTCTGGAATCATCTACAGACCTAATTGCAAATCCACTGATTGTCATCCACAGGTCATGTACCTGATCGTAATCCTCTATTGTCATCGTTCGTATCATATCATCACTTCTTTCGTTTCACTTCCTGACCCTGTCAGTTTTTGCTCTTATCAGCTTCTGCTCCTGCCAGCTTCTGCTCCTGCCAGCTTCTGTTTCTGCCAGTTTTTGTTTCTATCAGCTTCTGTTCCTGCCAGCTTCTGTTCCTGCCAGCTTCTGTTCCTGCCAGCTTCTGTTCCTGCCTTCTCTGATTATAAGTTCAGTCCCTTGCTTTCCTCACAGCCAAGCAGTATGTTCATGCACTGGATTGCTGCGCCGGAAGCACCTTTTCCAAGGTTATCGAACTGGGCTGTCAAAAGGATGCGTTCTTCATTTCCTGTTATATAAATCCTAAGTCCGTCCCAGCCGGAGCATACATTTCCACTCATGAAGCCCTCTGTCTCTGCCTCTGCTCCAAACGGCATCACCTTAATGAACTGTTCTCCTGCATAATAATCTGTAAAGAACTGCTGCAGCCCCTCCGGTGTCATTTTCTTCTGCATCAGGTCTGCATAGATTGGAAATGATACGACCATTCCACTGTAATAATCGGCGATAATCGGCATGAACAGCGGTTGTCTCGTAATGCCGGTAACGGCTCTCATCTCCTTTAGGTGCTTATGCTGCTGCGAAAGTGCGTACTCACGAGGAGCACTATAGGAAATATCCCTGTCTGCAGCCTCATATTTTGCAATCATTTTCTTACCTGCTCCGCTATAGCCTGAAATGGATAACGCTGATACCGGATAATCCGGAGCGATTACTTTCTTTGAAACCACTGGATATAATAAGGAAATCAGTCCGGTTGCATGACATCCCGGAACTGCTATCTTCTTTCCTGTCCGAATAGCTTCTCTATGCTTCGGAGACAGCTCTGCAAATCCATATGCCCAGCCCTCTTCTGTTCTGTGAGCCGTTGACGTATCAATGATACAGGTGTGGTCATTGTCCAACATCGCTACTGCCTCGATTGCTGCTGCATCCGGTAGACATAAGAACGTAATGTCTGACGCATTGATCATTTTCTTTCTCTCCGCGACATCCTTACGAAGCTCCGATGAGATCTTCAGTAATTCAATATCATCTCTGCCCTCAAAACGTTCATATATTCTAAGTCCGGTAGTTCCCTCACTGCCGTCAATAAAAATCTTTTTCTTCATCATTCTATATCCTCCCTGCTGACTCTTTTCCAAAATCCAAGCTGACTACGCTCCACCGCCAACTTTTCTTGTTTCTGTACTGCTTGGCGGCTTTCTTCTGAGTAGCTTCTTTCTTCCGTGTTACTTTCTTCTATGCCAATTTCTTCACACCTTATAATAGAATAAACGATTCTTTCCTATTAGTAAAGTCATCATTCACAGCCTACATGGTTCGCTTTATTGACCGTTGCAGATTCATTGTTTTCTGAAACAGTCGCTGCTTATCTTTGTTGATTGCATAATTATACATCTCAATTGCATAATATGCAACCCCTAATTTTATAAATATGTGCATTCATTATATTTGCGCAATTCTCAAATTTGCTTAATCATCGACTCTTTGTGCATATTTTCATATTTGTACATAAAGTATGGCACATTTCATAAAATATGCATAAAATTTCATTTTTCATGCATTTTATACTTGCATTATTCATTTTGTTGATGTATATTGTTCTTACACGAAATCCTGTACTGATTTAGAAATGTACAAAATCGCTTCCTTTTATGAAGCTTTGTCCGACTCTGAGTCATTACATAAGAACAATCAACAGCATGGTTTTCACTGGAAGCCTGCATGATTATGAAACATTGATTATAGGAGGTTCTATCATGAAAGAAAAAGTTATTTTAGCTTACTCAGGTGGTCTCGATACCACAGCAATCATTCCTTGGTTAAAGGAGAATTATGACTACGACGTTGTATGTGTATGTGTCGATGTCGGACAGGAAAGCGAGCTTGACG
>CAYRJT010000012.1:0-20471 GCA_964424675.1 uncultured Lachnospiraceae bacterium | reverse complement strand
AGGTGCTGGGCATCGTGAATGTAGTCGGTTCCTCTATTGCAAGAGAAGCAGACAACGTTATGTATACATGGGCCGGACCGGAGATCGCAGTTGCAACAACCAAGGCATATTCAGCGCAGCTGATAGCGTTGTACCTGTTATCCATGAAATTTGCACAGGTCAGAGAAAAGATCAACCAGGATCAATACAGTGAGATGCTGCGGGATCTGGAGAAGCTGCCGGAGCAGATCGAACTGCTGCTTGCAAATAAAGGACGCATTCAGAGATTTGCAAACCGTTATGTAGGCGCAAAGGATATTTTCTTTATCGGAAGAGGAATTGACTATGCCATTTCTCTGGAGGCTTCCCTGAAACTGAAGGAGATCTCTTATATTCATTCCGAGGCATATGCTGCCGGTGAACTAAAGCATGGAACCATTTCACTGATCGAAGAGGGAACACTTGTGGCAGCGGTGCTGACGCAGGAGGATTTATATAAAAAGACAACCAGCAATATGGTCGAGGTCAAGAGCCGCGGGGCATTTTTACTTGCGGTCACAAACGAAGGACATACAGATATTGAAGAGACCGCTGACTATGTGATTTATATACCGCAGACAAATCCGTACTTTGTAACATCTCTGGCAGTGATACCGCTTCAGTTATTTGCATATTATGTATCCGTGGGCAAGGGCTGTGATGTTGATAAGCCCAGAAATCTGGCAAAGTCTGTAACGGTGGAATAAACTGCTTCATACATTTTTGTTCAAACTTTTTTAAATGTTAAAACACAATTAGAACACACATGATTTGTAAGATATATTTGCAAGGGTTGATAACCCATGCATCTATTAATCATCAAATAACTTGCGGAAGGAGTTGTTCAACATGTATGAAGAGAACCAGAATATGAATTACAACAATACTCACACAGGAAGCAATGCTTATTCAGGCGGATATTCCTCGTATGAAATATCACCGAATAAGCCAAAGGAGCCAGAAAAGAAGAAATCATCCGGATTTTTTCGGAAAGCTCTCATCTCCACGGCTCTGGGACTGATTTTCGGCGGATTCGGAGCACTTGGATTTTTTGCAGTGAATCTTGCAACAGGAACGCTGTCAGGAGAAGCTAGTAAGGAGGCTGCCTTGGCACAGGAAACAGTCACAACACAGAGCACGGCAGCTGATCATAGCAGTGATAGTGAGGTGGCAAATACACTCGAGCAGGAAGTGACTGTGGAAGCAATGGATGTGACTGATGTGGCAAGTGCAGTGATGCCTTCGGTTGTATCAATCGTCAATCAGTCTACACAAGAAGCTATGACGATCTTCGGACAGGTGCAGGAATTTGAAACAGAATCTAGCGGTTCTGGTATTATCGTAGGAGAGAGTGACTCAGAGATCCTGATTGCAACGAATAATCATGTGGCTGATTCCGCAGATACACTGTCTATACAGTTTATAGACGGAACAACAGCAGAGGCGAAGCTCAAGGGATCAGATACGGACATTGATCTTGCAGTGGTAGCAGTATCATTAGATAATATCAGTGAAGAAACAAAGGATGCCATCAGAGTGGCAACGCTTGGAGATTCTGCAGCACTGGAGGTAGGCGAACCTGCAATTGCAATTGGGAATGCACTTGGTTACGGACAGTCAGTTACAACGGGTGTCATCAGTGCTTTAGACAGAGAAATCACCATTGACGATATTACAAGAAATCTGATTCAGACAGATGCAGCCATTAATCCAGGCAATTCAGGCGGTGCATTATTGAACATGAATGGAGAGGTCATCGGTATCAATTCGGCAAAATTTTCATCTAGCATGGTAGAAGGTATGGGATATGCCATTCCAATTTCAGATGCAAAGCCAATCATTGATGATCTGATGAATCGTACAGCCAGAGAGAAAGTCAACCTTGGGGACAAATCATACCTTGGTATATCAGGTGTGGATGTCACAGAACAGGTCTCACAGACATATGCAATGCCGATAGGTATCTATGTCGCACAGGCACTCGAAGGTACTGCAGCAGAAGCAGCAGGACTGCAAAAGGGCGATATCATTACAAAGTTTGACGGAGAAAAGGTAACTTCAATGACGGATCTTCAGGATATATTGAATTACTATCCGGCTGGAACTACGGTGGATATCGTGATTCAGAGGGCAGACGGGGACGGATATAAAGAACAGACCGTTAGCGTTACATTAGGGAGTAAGGTAGCACAGTATTAGGAGGAAATATATGTCAAAAGACACAGACAACAATGATATCGTAGAGGATCATCAGACAAAGGATAATGAATACGAGGATATCTGCTATCTATGTCATCGTACGGAGAGAACGACAGGCAAGATGTTTAAATTGCCAAACGGGATCTCTATATGTTCAGATTGTATGCATAAAACAATGGATACGATGAGCCAGATGGATTATCAGAATATTCTGAAGGACATCAGTATCAGTCAGACACCTTTGCAGTCACCACCGGAAAAAACGGATGCAGAGGAGGAAAAGCCTACGGAAGAAACAAAGGGAAAAGAGCAGGATAATATGAACTTTACCCGGATTCCGAATATCAGCTTTCTGAATTTATCAGATCTTCAGAATATGATGGGCAATCCCAACAGGCAGAAGATCAAGAAAAAGAAGGAACAGGCTGAGGGCGAAAAAGCAGAACCGGTCATTGATATCAGAAATATTGTCCAGCCGCATAAGATTAAGGAGCATCTTGATGAGTATATCATTGGACAGGAATATGCCAAGAAGGTCATTTCGGTAGCAATCTATAATCATTATAAGCGTGTGGCTTCAGAGACATTAAAGGACTTTCCTTTTGAGGAGAGGCTGTGGGACGTGGAGATTCAGAAGTCGAATATGCTGATGATCGGACCAACCGGCTGCGGCAAGACCTATCTTGTCAAAACACTTGCCAAGCTGTTAGATGTGCCGTTAGCCATTGCGGATGCGACTTCTTTGACAGAGGCAGGCTACATTGGCGATGATATTGAAAGTGTACTGTCAAAACTGCTGGCGGCGGCTGATAATGATGTGGACAGAGCAGAACAGGGTATTATTTTCATTGATGAGATCGATAAACTGGCTAAGAAAAAGGATACTCATTCACGCGATGTCAGCGGTGAGAGTGTACAGCAGGGTCTGTTGAAGCTGCTGGAGGGCAGTGAAGTAGAAGTACCTGTGGGTGCAAGCTCTAAAAATGCAATGGTGCCCACTACAACGATTGATACAAAGAATATATTATTTATCTGCGGAGGAGCATTTCCGGATCTGGACGAGGTGATCAAGCAGAGACTGCGTAAGAAGACCTCTATTGGATTTGATGCTGAGTTAAAAGATTCTCTGGATAAGAAAAAGGATATATTAAAAGAGGTCACGGTGGAGGATATCAAGAAGTTTGGTATGATTCCGGAGTTTGTCGGTCGTTTACCGGTGATTTTCACACTGGAGGGATTGACGAAGGAAATGCTGATGGAAATCCTGCGTGAACCAAAGGATGCCATTCTGAAACAATATCAGAAGCTTCTCGCCATGGATGAAGTACAACTGGAATTCGAGGATGCGGCACTGGAAGCAATTGCTGAGAAGGCGATGGAGAAGGAAACCGGAGCCAGAGCGCTCAGGGCGATTATAGAGCAGTTTATGCTGGACATCATGTATGAAATTCCAAAGGATGACAGTATCGGCCGTGTGACCATTACAAAAGATTACATCATGGGTACAGGCGGACCGGTCATAGATCTTCGCGGCGGAAGTATGAGCTTTCATGAAAGAGATGCCCTGAAGGCCATTCCGCAGAGTGCGGGAATGTAACAATGATTGTTTGTATGAAAATATCAGAGTACCCCGAATACATTATTATATAATAATGATTTCGGGGTATTTTTTATGGATACTGAACTGACCGGACAGGAGAGGGAAATGTGCCGGAACAGGATTCTTTCCAATGATTACTTTGATATTATAAAGGATTTTACTGTTCCGCCTGCAGAGCCGGAAAGCAGTGCTGCAGACTACTGTATAGAAACAATCACACGCGATTACGGAATTATTCATGTGGCCAGAGAAGGACTGCCGCTGCTGGATTATGTGAATTATTCCTACACCTTGATGCCGGTATTGTATACCACTGTACTGGATGGAGCTGTCATGTCAGGGACTGCTCAGCAAAGCTATGAGAGGTCACTGGAAGCAAGCGGGATACTGACGGTGCAGGGACCGCCACTTTCTCTTACAGGAAGAGGAGTGCTGATTGGATATATTGATACAGGCATTGATTATCAGAATGCGGCATTTCGCTACAGTAACGGAGATACCAGGATTGCTGCAATCTGGGATCAGAGTATACAGACAGGAACTCCTCCAGAGGGCTTTCTATATGGAAGTGAGTATCGGACAGAGGACATCAATCTGGCTCTTCAAAGTAGTGATCCCTACAGTGTTGTGCCAAGCCGTGATGAAAACGGACACGGAACAGCCATAGCAGGCACGCAGGCTGCGCCGGAAGCTGCAATTGCAATGGTAAAGCTGAAGCCGGCAAAGCCATATCTGAGGGAGTTCTATCGTGTAAGGGAGGCTGCCCTGGCTTATCAGGAGACGGATGTTCTGATGGCGATTAAATATCTGGATTTTCTTGCTACCAGCCGTAATCAGCCTTTGACAATCTGCTTTGGGCTGGGAACAAATATGGGCGATCATTCCGGAACCTCTGTGTCTTCGTATTATATCAATCAAATATCAGATAAAGAAGGCCGCGTCATAGTGGTAGCAGGAGGAAATGAAGGGAATGCAGGACATCACTTTTACGGTGAATTGAAGAGTACCCCTGAAAATGTAGAAATCAAGGTCGGTGAAAATGAAACAGGATTTATGATGGAGCTATGGGGACGAAATCCGGATGTATTCAGTATTTCCGTAAAATCCCCCGGGGGTGAGGTGATTCCCAGAGTGATGCCGCAGAAAAGATTCTCGGGGGAGTATGGATTTGTTTTTGAGAGAACAAGGGTCAGTATTGATTATATTCTGACAGAACGCAGTGCGGGAGATGAGCTGGTCATGGTCCGGTTTTTGAATCCGACACCGGGGATCTGGACCATTGGTGTGTATGGTGAGGTGGATCCATACATCGGAGAAAATGCTTATATTTTCGGAACGTATCATATATGGCTTCCTATTAGAGGGTTTCTATCAGACGATACGTATTTTCTGCTTCCAAATCCAGACGTTACGATTACAGAGCCTGCCTACACAGAAAAGGTGATCAGTCTTAGCACCTATCAGGCGGAAAATACCAGCTTTTATATAGATTCCGGCAGAGGGTACAGCCGTGAAGGCAGAATCATTCCGGATCTCTCTGCCCCCGGAGTAGATGTACTGACTGCAGGTGGTGAGGGACGCATGAGAGTTACCGGTTCCAGTATGGCGGCCGGAATTACTGCAGGGGCTGTAGCCCAGTTCCTGGAATGGGCTGTGGTACAGGGCAATATGCCGCGTATCAGGGCACAGGACATTAAATATTACATGATCCGTGGTGCTGTTCGTGACAATCGCCTGACTTATCCGAATCGTCAGTGGGGATATGGGCGTATGAATATTCTGGGAGCTTTTGAAGCGATGCGGGGCATCTGACAGATCCGGCTGATCATTATTTTTTCATATCAGCCGGATTTTTTCTGCCAATACTCATCAGAACAGAACCGATGAAGATAAAGAGATCGGCAATATTGAAGATTATATTGCGCAGCCTCTTCCACTTTACATGAAAGCTGAAATAATCTACGACATAATGGCGGAATACGCGATCCCACGTATTGCTGAGTGCACCTCCCAGGACAAATGCCAGTCCGGTTTTCTGCCATGTGGTTGTGCGCCGACTATATTTTCCGAAGCAGGAAATCAAGGTGGCAACAGCAATAATCACAGTCATTCCGACTGAAATATTACGGACAAGCTTTGTATGCTGATCCAAAGCGTTGAGTGTGATTCCCTTGTTATGATGCTTTCTGAGAATGATCCTGTTTTTCAGGATATAGTCCTCCTGCTGCATCGTACGATGGTGTTCTATATAGTATTTGATTCCGAGATCCGTCAGCAGGATACTAAGTGCAATTCCGATATAAATCATAGACACTCCTTGTAGGAAGACAGGGTTGATAAACTGATACAATCATTATTCTGACGCATTCAGATTCCATCGTCAAGCAAGATAAAAGAAAAAATGATAAAACATTTCTAAAATATGCTTGACACTGTGAAGAAAAGGCTATATAATTCAATTCATAATAAACCTATTGAAATGGTAGGAAATACATAAACACAGATAACAGGAGGAAAATGAGATGAGTAAAATTAAAAAAACAGCAACAGAACTAATCGGCGGTACTCCTTTGCTGGAACTGTCTAATTATGAAAAAAAATATGAGCTGCAGGCAACAATTGTAGCGAAGCTGGAGTACTTGAATCCGGCAGGTTCCGTAAAGGATCGTATTGGATTGGCAATGATCGAAGATGCAGAAAAGAAAGGACTTCTGAAGAAAGGTGCTACAATCATCGAGCCGACATCAGGAAATACCGGTATTGGCATTGCATCCGTGGCAGCGGCAAAAGGCTATCATGCGATTATGACAATGCCGGAAACGATGAGCGTGGAAAGAAGGAACCTGTTAAAGGCCTATGGTGCCAAGGTGGTTTTGACCGATGGCTCACAGGGAATGAAGGGTGCAATTGCAAAGGCTGAAGAGCTGCAGAGGGAAACACCCAATTCCATTATCCTCGGGCAGTTCACCAATCAGGCAAATCCGGAAGCCCATACAAGAACAACAGGTCCGGAAATCTGGAATGATACTGATGGCAAGGTCGATATTTTCGTAGCGGGTGTCGGCACCGGTGGTACTTTGACGGGAGTCGGCAGATATCTGAGGGCGCAGAATCCTGATGTGAAGATCGTAGCGGTAGAACCGGCAGGCTCTCCGGTACTCTCTAAAGGTACAGCAGGGCCTCATAAGATTCAGGGAATCGGTGCAGGCTTTGTACCGGAGACATTAGACACGAAGATCTATCATGAAGTCATCACAGTCGAAAATGAGGATGCATTTGCAGCAGGCAAGGAAATGGCAGTGACAGAGGGTGTTTTGGTCGGTATTTCATCAGGTGCTGCCATCTGGGCTGCGAAAGAGCTTGCAAAGAGGCCTGAGAATAAAGGCAAGCTGATCGTTGCATTGCTTCCGGACACAGGAGATCGTTATTTATCGACTCCGATGTTTACAGAGGACTGATGAATGTGGTACTATTTAATCTGAATGATAGGGATGGACCAGATGACCTGCTATAGCCTGTGACTATAGATGGTGATAGAAATGAGGTCATTTACAATAACAGATGCATTCGATAAAATAGACTAATCAGAGATGAAAAGAGGCTTTGATCAGGTACAGCATGAGGCTAAGGAGCAGTTCATGGAAAAAATGATAGAAATCAAGGATCTGGAAAAATCCTTTGCGGGAAAAGAAAATACAGTTGAAGCTCTGAAGGGAATCAACCTGACAATCATGAAGGGAGATATCTTCGGAATCATTGGTATGAGTGGCGCGGGCAAGAGTACGTTGGTGCGCTGTCTGAATTTTCTGGAACGTCCGACCAAAGGAACTGTCGTGATAGAGGGCAGAGATTTATCCGCACTCAATGATGCAGAACTCCGTGGACTGCGTCAGGAGGTCGCAATGATCTTCCAGCATTTTAATCTTCTGATGCAGAGAAATGTCATTGATAATATCTGTTTTCCACTGGAAATTGCAGGAATGAAGAAGAACGAAGCCCGGGAAAAGGCAAAGCAGCTGCTGCAGACGGTTGGTCTTGAGGAGAAGGCGAAGGCTTATCCGACACAGCTGTCCGGAGGTCAGAAGCAGAGAGTGGCTATTGCAAGAGCACTTGCAACACAGCCAAAGATATTACTCTGTGACGAAGCGACGAGTGCACTCGATCCGCAGACCACCAAATCTATCCTGAAGCTACTGCAGGAGATTAACAGTGAATATGGAATCACCATCGTGATCATTACACACGAGATGAAGGTCGTAGAAGAGATTTGTTCACATGTTGCCATTATTGATGATGGTAATCTGGCAGAGGCGGGAACGGTAGAGGATGTCTTTACAAGACCACAGAGTCAGGCGGCGAAGAAGTTATTTTATCAGTCAGAACATAAATTCTCCATTATGGAGGGAAAGAGATGTATCCGTATTGTATTTCAGGAGAACTCGTCCTTTGAGCCGGTCATTGCCAATATGGTTCTGGAGTGTAAAGCACCGGTCAATATATTGCTGGCAGATACAAGTGACATCGGTGGCATTGCTCATGGGCAGATGATATTACAGCTGCCGGAGGATGAACTGATCGCAAACCGGATGATTGCATTTCTGCAGGGAAGGAAACTGATTGTAGAGGAGCTGAAGGATTATGTGGGATAATACAACAATCATGATGTTAATAGAGGGAGTAGGCGCAACACTGTATATGACCATTACATCTACTCTGATGGCATATGTATTTGGACTTCCGCTCGGAATCATACTGGTGCTGACCAGAAAAGATGGTCTGCGTCCCAATGCGGTTGTGAACAAGGTATTAGATTTTATTGTAAATATTTTGCGTTCAGTTCCATTTTTGATATTATTGATTACAGTGATTCCGCTTACAATCGCAATTGTGGGAAAGAGCTATGGATCAACAGCCACAATCGTACCTTTAACAATTGCAGCCGCTCCGTTTATTGCACGTATGGTGGAGTCCTCTCTGTTAGAGGTGGATCCGGGTGTGATTGAGGCAGCACAGAGCATGGGCGCCTCCACGTGGACCATTGTGTGGAAGGTACTGATTGCCGAAGCTAAGAATTCTCTGATCGTTGGCAGCACAATTGCAATCGGCACAATTCTTGGATATAGTGCCATGGCAGGAGTCGTTGGCGGCGGTGGTCTTGGGGATATCGCAATCAGATATGGTTATTACAGATACCAGACAGATATTATGTTAGTGACAGTCGTATTGCTGATTGTACTTGTACAGATTTTACAGATGATAGGGATGCGTATTTCCAAAAAAACAGATAAGCGCATTGTATAGAGGAGAAAAATGATGAAAAAATTATTATTTTTAGCAACAACACTGCTTCTTACAGCAGGAGTACTGACTGGCTGCGGCGACAGAAAGCCGTGTGACGGCAATGTGATTAAGGTGGCAGCATCTGCAACACCGCATGCAGAGATCTTAGATCAGGTCAAGGAGACACTGGCAGCAGAGGGATGGACGTTAGAGGTTACTGTATTTGATGATTATGTACAGCCGAATATGGTAGTAGACAGCGGCGATTTCGACGCAAACTACTTCCAGCACCAGCCGTATCTGGATGATTTCAATGCGGAAAATAAAACAAAGCTTTCAACCGTAGCAAAGATTCATTACGAGCCGTTTGGAATCTATCCGGGCATATCCTCAGATTTATCAGTGATTGCAGACGGAGCAAAAATCGCAGTACCGAATGATACAACAAATGAAGCCAGAGCTCTTTTACTGCTTGCTGATAATGGCTTGATTAAGGTAGATGAGAATGCTGGACTGACAGCAACCATCAATGACATTACAGAGAATCTGAAGAATCTGGAAATCATTGAACTGGAGGCAGCTCAGGTATCCAGAGTCATCAATGAGGTAGACTTTGTAGTTCTGAACGGTAATTACGCCATGGAAGCAGGACTAAGTGTTGCGAAGGATGCGATTGCAGCGGAGTCAAGTGAATCAACGGCGGCCCAGACCTATGCAAACATTCTGGTTGTAAAAGAGGGCAATGAAAATGTTGATGGTATCCAGGCACTTGTAAAGGCTATGCAGTCTGATGCAGTAAAAGATTATATCAACAATACGTATGACGGAGCAGTTGTACCGATTTTCTAGATCACCGGAGGTGAGTAAATGAAGATTTCCACGAAGGGCAGATACGCGGTTCGTGTGATGCTGGATCTGGCGATTCACAATACAGGTGAATACATCAAGGTCAAGAACATCGCAGAACGGCAGGAAATCTCTGAAAAATATCTGGAACAGATCATTGCAGTACTGAATAAAGCCGGCTATGTGCGCAGCGTCAGAGGCGCACAGGGCGGCTACCGCCTGTCTAAGGATCCTTCTGAGTATACGGTTGGAATGATTCTGCGTCTGACGGAGGGCGATCTGGCTCCGGTAGCCTGTCTGGCTACAAAAGAGAATGAATGTGAACGCTGTGATACCTGTGAGACCCTGGCGGTGTGGAAGCAGCTGCAGGATGCAATCAATAGCGTGGTGGATAACGTGACCATTGCGGATCTGCTGGAGAGACAACAAGAGAGGTTAGGAAGTACCTATGTTATTTAATTCCGTGGCATTTGCATTTTTTATGCCGATTGTTTTTTTGATTTACTGGGCGCTGCCTCATCGATACAGATGGATGGCGTTGATTGCCGCAAACTGTTGGTTCTATATGAGCTGGGAGCCAAAGTATATCATTGTGATACTGCTGACAACAGTAGTATCTTATTTCAGTGCAATCGGGATTGAAGGGGCAAAAAATACCAGCCGTAAGAAATGGATTTTGATTTTTGGTATTTTGGTGACACTTTCATTTTTACTTGTTTTTAAATATGCAGATTTTGCGTTAAACTCTGTATGGAAGGTATTACAACTGTTTGCTGTACCGGTTCAGAAGACGACGTTGAATCTGGTTATGCCGATCGGAATATCGTTCTATACCTTCCAGATGGTAGGATATCTTGCAGATGTGTATACAGGGAAGCTCAAGGCCGAACGCCATTTTGGACATTATGCACTGTTTGTCACTTTCTTTCCGAATATTTTATCCGGACCGATTGAACGTGCGGCAAATATGCTGCCTCAGTTTCAGGAAGAAAAGAAATTTCATTATGACGATGCAGCGTATGGTATGCGTCTGATTCTGCTTGGTTTTCTCAAGAAACTGATCATAGCGGACTCGATGTCCCGATATGTAGACAATGTATTTAATCATACAGAGGGTGCTTCGGGTCTGGCATTTGTCATTACCATCATACTGTTTACGTTTCAGATTTATTGTGACTTTTCCGGATATTCTGATATTGCCATCGGTGTTGCCAGACTCTTAGGCATCCGTCTGATGGATAATTTCAAGCAGCCATATTATGCTGCATCGGTCAGAGAATTCTGGCAGAGATGGCATATATCTTTATCCACGTGGTTTAGAGACTATGTATATATTCCTTTGGGCGGAAATCGCGTATCGAAGGCTCGAAAAAACTTAAATTTACTTTTAACATTTCTTACAAGCGGTCTCTGGCATGGTGCAAACTGGACGTTTGTTCTCTGGGGTGGCATCCATGGCCTCTACCAGATCATTGAAAACACCATCAAATCCGCATGGAAGAAAAGAACAATATCTACATCTGAGACATCCGCAGCCTCCCAAGGTCACTCAAAGCTTGTCCATATCGCCCAGACCATCCTGACCTTCTGCCTGGTAGCTTACGCATGGATGTTCTTCCGTGCCAATTCGATAACGGATGCAATTTATATAACGACCCATCTGTTTCAAGGCTATGATATCACACAGGCCCTCATGGATGCAGGCATGACTCACCTATCCATTATAAAGACGTTACTCGCGATTATTGTATTGATGGTCTACGATTATTTCAGTCTAAAACATGATTTACTCATAGAAATCGATAAATTAAAACTTCCATTTAGGTGGATGATTTATATGATCGTTACAGTATTGATTATTGTACTTAGCCTTCATAACGGAGTTAAGCAAGAGTTCATATACTTTAAGTTCTGAAAGGACGCCTATGAAACGATTCTTAATAAAACTAATTGCGTTCACACTCATAATAGCTGCCATCTTTCTTCCGGTAACCATCATTGTAGACCCCTACAATGTATTTCACTATGCCGCACCAAGGAACAATGGTGTGGAACCCAACAAGAATTTCATCAAAACAAAGTTCATATTAAATCACAAGGATGAGTACGATTCTCTTGTGTTCGGTTCCTCCCGTGCAGGCTTTTTTCACGTAGATCTGCTTCCTGATGGAACTTACTATGATATGGCAAGCTCTGAGGCACTGCCGGCAGAACATGTCCGCACTTTAAAGATAATGATCAAGAATGGGTTTGTTCCGAAGAATGTTGTAGTGCTTGTAGACGATATTTCCTGTTTTGTAGATCCTGCATCACATGAAAACATCTTATATCGTGTTCCGTACCCGGAGGATGATCTGTTCTCGCAGATTTCCTTCTATATGCGTTATTGCGATCTTCTGACGACCTATGAAGCTTTGGATGTGATCAATAAACATCAGGATACAGACCCTGAATATACAAAACGGTTTCAGACAACGGGAACCGAAAATCTGAACATTGCGCCTGAATTTGACGGTACTATGAACGGGGCACCCGCAGTCGGATACTGGGCTGATTACTATAGTCTCAGAACAGAAGAAGCAATTGCGGACATACAGGAATTGATAGATTTGTGTCAAGAAAATAATATTAATCTGAAGGTTCTGACCAATCCACTATATTATCTGACGTATGAAAAGGCTGTGGAGAATGGTTATTTGGATTTCCTGGAGGAACTGTCCAAGATCACTGATTTCTATAATTTCAGCAGTATCAGTTCAGTTACAACTACAAACGGCTGTTATTATGAGACAAGTCATTTTACACCACAGGTTGGCATCTGGATGATCGGAGCGGTTTATGAGGACAATATTGATAAGCCGGTGAAGGATCAGGGCTTCGGCGTACATGTAACAGAGGAAAATCGCGAGGAGTTCATACAGTTTTTGCGTGATCAGGCTGTAGAGAACGGGATTACGCCTTACGAGGAGGCAGAATGAAAAGAAAAGAATTCATTTGCCTTGTGCCAATGCCGTTTTTACTCAGCATATTGATGCAGGCAGCAGTAGCAGCGATGATGAATATGCTGCATGTGTCTGACTGGTTCAGCCATGAGGCAGCATACAGTGCTTTTTCAAGACTGGTGATAGGGTTATCCTATGTGATTGGTTTTGGATGCTGGTATTGTTATGTATTTGGAAGAAATCGCAGAATATCCTATAAACGGATTTTTACGGCCAATCATATCTTCTTATTATTAGCCATAGCAATCTGTGGGCAGGTAACCATCAGCTTTCTGCTGACTATGGTTCTCCCACTGATTGCAGGGGCTGCAGAGAACTATCAGGCAACAGTAGGGACACTGTTTGAGACATCTCCGTTTACCCTTCTGTATGTGTTGATCCTGTCGCCTCTGGGAGAGGAGTGTATCTTTCGCGGATTGACACTGCAGTTTGGAAGACGTGCGATGCCTGCTTTACTTGCAAACATGATACAGGCTGTTCTTTTTGGATTGTATCACTGGAATCTGGTGCAGGGAATCTATGCATTTGTAATGGGATTTGTGTTTGGAGTTGTCGTGATCAAGCTGGGTTCTTTATGGACTGCGATTATCATGCATGTTGTGTTGAATGCAGTCGGGCTGTGGATGAATGCCTGTCTGAATCCTGATCTCTCAGCTGTGACCGGAATCGTCATTTGTCTGTTCAGTCTGGCCATTGTTGGGATTTCACTCTATTTGCTGCCTACGCTGAAGCCGGATCAGCAGGAACAATCATGACCACCTATCTCTTTATCATTTGAGTCATAATATAATCCATATACAGGCTGACAAGATCAATATCTGAATTCGCATAAAGCATACGGGCACCCACTGCATCTTCAATTTCATTGAAGACGGGGTGTCCTTTATCATATATAAAATCAATCCCGATACAGTCAAAGGGCAGGAGCGGGATGATGCGTTGCACAAGAGTCTCCTCCTCTTCTGTTAAGGTGTGAAGTGCAGCAGGATGTCCGAGAGAGTAATTACTGCGAATATCGATGTGGCTGTAAACCGGTATAGGGGAGGTGAAATAGCTTTTTGGGGCTGGATTGGCATTCTGCAGGAAAGAACATTGACGAAGCTTATCCGTATGTGAATTTAGGTGGGAGTCATCAAATGCCGAGCGCATGACAGAGGCCACGATTTTTCCACCCAGTATATAGACACGCAGATCCGTCCCAATATCGGAGGCGCATCGCTGCAGTACATATCCGGGATGCTCTCTGTATTGTTCCTTGATTTTCTGGAGGTGTTCTGCCAGTTCTTTTATGCTGCCGACAAGATTTACCAGATCGCCACCATGTCCGCAGGCCGGTTTTACGACAAAGGGATATTCCCAGTCTGCGACTGTCTTGATGTCATAGGCTGTCTCCATAAAAGAAATTCCGTGCTTTCTCAGAAATTCATAGGTTTTTCGCTTGTCATTGCAGAGATCCGTCACAATGGCCGGATTAAAGACACGAACACCCCGTTCCTCCAGCCATTTTGCAAGTATTGTATTGCGCGAGCGGTTGATTACAAAGCTGGGGAGGTTGACAGAGGTCAATGACAACGGAGCCGGGATCAATGACGACGAAGTCGGAGCCGTTGAGACCTGATGCAGAGAAAAACCAGGAATACAGGAAGCATTCTGCACATAAATAAGTGCCAGCTCTGTCTGATGACGAGCCGCCGCTATAGTAAACATTCTAATATACTCCTGATTTTTGAAAGCATCCGCTTTTTCATATACAATCCAACCGGTCATAAATCTAGATCACACTTTCGTTTATATTGATTCTGCGGTTCTCTGAAAATGACGAGCAATCGTATTTTCATTATATACCATTTCTGTCATATCTCAATTATTTGTTTATTTTGTGGATTATCTATTGAGGATCTACTGATTGTGGATTTCAACATTGTCAATTCGCATATTGTTGATTCACGCATTGCAGGTGCACAGCATCATATTTAATCATTTTATTTGGAATTACAGTCATCAAAAAGCAACTTACCTTGTCCAAACGACGATGATTTAATTATGGCTATGAGCGATATTGGAATGGTTACAGGCTTTGCGAGAGTTTGTTATCCAAATTTGATTGTATTTGGTCATCGGCTGCCTATAAGTCGGCTACCTAAGACCATTTATAATCAAATAAATGACTTGACAATCTAACGCTTGTTAGGTATAGTAAAACTAACAAGTGTTAGGCAACGGTATCATTAGGTCAATACAATCATATTACATAAACAAAATGTAATATTTATCGTAGTCAATCATTCAGAAGTAAGCGAAAGAAGGAATTTGTAGGTATGAAAATCGTAGTCATTAATGGACAGAATCATAAAGGAAGCACATATCATATAGGGAAGCTGCTGACAGAAAGTATTCAGGGAGAAAATGATGTTCAGGAATTCTTCCTGCCGAGAGATTTGAATCACTTCTGCCTGGGATGCTATACCTGTATCGAGGATGCGTCAAAGTGTCCGTTTTATGAGGAGAAAAACAGAATTATGCAGGCTGTGGAGGCAGCAGATCTGCTGATTTTTACAACGCCAAACTATTGTATGGCACCGTCTGCCCCAATGAAGGCATTTATGGATCTGACCTTTACTTATTGGATCTCACATAAGCCTCATGAATGTATGTATACCAAGAAAGCAGTCGTCATCTCCACAACAGCAGGGGCTGGAGCCGGAGCAGCAGTGAAGCCTGTTAAGACGATGCTGTCTTATTGGGGAGTGCCTGTCATTAAGACCTATGCAATCGGCGTTCAGGCAATGAACTGGCAGGGAGTCAACTTGAAGAAAAAAGCAAAGATTGAAAAGGATATGAGACGGCTTGCAGGGAGTCTTACTCCTTTGCAGAAACCGAAGGTACTTCTGTCACATCGGTTTATGTTCAATATGATGCGATTGATGTATAAAGGACATATGGGCAGCGGCGAAACAGAAAGAAAGTACTGGGAAGACCATGGCTGGCTCGGAAAGGGGCGTCCATGGAAGAAATCATGACAACCAGAGAGAAGATCATACATGAGTCACTCAGACTATTCTCAGAGAGAGGATACAATGGGGTATCCATGAGAGAGATTGCTGCTGCAGTCGGCATACAGGGAGCCTCTCTCTATCATCATTTCAAGGGAAAGGAAAATATTTTCAAGGAAATTTTTCAGGAAATGACAAAGCATTATGACAGATTTGCAGAAAAAATGGCTCTTCCGAATAAAACCGGTACAGAGGCGGCCAAAGCATATCTTCAGATGGACGAGCCGATGCTTCTGCAGATGACGGAAGCCATTTTTTCTTTCTTCACACAAGATCAGTTTGTAGTGATGTTTCGCAGACTGATCCTGTCCGAACAGAATCAATCGGCAATCGCGGCAGACTGCCTGAGAGAATATTATATCAATGCTCCTTTGCAGTTCCAGACCAGTATCCTGCGTGGAATGCTGCAAAGCGGAGCCTTTCGTGAAGCCGATGCCGAGACGATGGCTCTGCATTTTTACAGCCCCTTATTCTTCACTCTATACCAATATGACCTTGGAGCCGACCACCAGACCTGTGTAGAGCAGCTGAAAAAGCATGTTCATTGGTTTTGTAAGATTTATAAACAGGATGTGGATGTACTTCCTACTATGGCGGAAGCCGGAGAAACACATTAAAAAATTAAGGCGCGCTTTTTTGTGTACGAAACTGGGTTGCCGAGATACCATATTCTTTCTTAAACGCACGTATGAAGTTTTCAGTATTTTCATATCCAAGTAATTCACTGATTTTGCTGATGCTAAGAGAAGAATTTAATAAATAGTTTTCGGCTTTTTGAAAACGTATTTTCTTTAGAAGCTGGGAGTAGGTATAACCGGTATTTTCTTTGATGTATTTTGAACAGTAGGGAACAGTGTAATTCATCTGTTCTGCAATTGCTGATAATGTGACGGATGCGGAATGTTCAAGCATATAGTTGAAAATAGAATTTGTTGCCTTGCCGGATATCTTTGTTGTAGGTGGATATTCGGCTGTTTTTTTATATTTCCGGACAAGCTTTGTAAAAAATAACATAAGCATACCTGAAATGATGTGATCTGTGTATTCATCTTCTTGAAACTGTTCTACTAACATTTCAAGAATGGCTTCCTTTACAGAATTGTCAGAAAAGGTATGAAACATGAGATAGGTAGAATAGTCCTTCATATATATGCTGCTGGCAAGAAAATCAGAAATGATACTATTGCCACGGAGAGCATTGTAGAAGATTTCTTCTATGGTACTTCTGCGAATCAGGATGTTGATTACGATGCTGTCATCATCAACATAAATAGAATGCGTTACAGAGGGAGATAATAGACAGAGATCTCCCTCTGTCATTAAATAGTCATTATGAAATACATGATGATGACAGGAACCGGACAGCACATAGATGATTTCGAAGAATACGTGCGTATGTAGAAAGGCAGGGGTATAGCGGTTATGCTTGGATAAATAGACACTTTTATCCGAAGCAGCAGCAAAATACTCAGAATCCTGCATCAGTCGTGGAATAATAGCAGGCTGCAGTTCCGGAATAATTAAATGTCGATCTTGTATTTCCGTTATATTTAAAGAGGATAAATAATGCTGGAAATTCTGAGGATTTCTCTTTTGATTCTGATATTCTTTATAGAAGAGCTCTTCTTTGTTATATGTGTTTAGGTATTCTAATATCATATCTGTATTCATACGCAAAACCTCCCTACAAAATATCATAGCACCAAATATTAAAAAATGATAGATAAAATGATTAAGCTTAACAATTGTTACATGCGTTTGGAAGGAATATGATAAGTCCGTAACAAATCAAAACGCAAATGCGTTCATTATTTAAAGGAGCAGAGGAAAATGAAAAAGGTATTAGCATTGATGCTGACATCAGCAATGATTGTCACAACATTTGTTGGCTGCGGAAATAGTGCAGCAGCAACAGCGCCTGCTGCAACAACAGCAGAAGAAGCAGCACCGGAGGAAGAGGCAGCAGTAGACAGTACTGCTGAAGAATCGGTAGAAGAAACGACAGCAGAGACAGCTGCTGAGGATGTGTATGATCACACAGCCCTTGAAAATGCAGGTGATATTACATTAACCATGATGTTATCCGGAACAGAGACAGAAGATGATTTTGATACGAAGATTTTGCCTGAACTCGTAAAAGCAAAATGGCCGAATGTAACATTAGAAGTTACAAAACTTCCGGATGATAATTATTACACAGCACTCAAGACAAAGCTTGCATCCGGAGAGTGCCCGGATATGATTCTGGTACAGCCGAAATATGCAGGAGCAAATGGCTGTTATAATCTTGCATCAGCTGGTTATCTTGCACCTCTTAATGATATGGACTGCATGTCAAAAATCGGGAACCTGTCAGAAAGCTTTACATTGGATAGTCAGATTTATGGCATTGCAAATGGTGTATCCATTCTTGGAACATACTATAACAAAGACATGTTTGATCAATATGGTTTAAAAGAGCCGACAACATGGGATGAGTTTTTAAATGTATGCCAGACATTAAAAGACAATGATATTCAGCCGATTACAATGGGCGATAAGGATCAGTACGTTCTCCAGTTTGGTCTGTATCAGCTTGCTGCAGCAGAAATATACAGTGAGAATGCAGCATATGACGATGGCTTGTATACAGGAGAGACAGCATTTACAGATGCAGGTACATGGGATCACGTTTTAGAAATGTATGCTGAGCTGTATGACAAGGGTTATATTGATGGAGCTGCATCTATGGGAACAGGTTCTTCTCAGGCAATACAGCAGTTTATAGATGGAGAAGCAGCAATGACATTTGATGGTTCCTTCAATGTGACAGCATTATGTGCAGAGGGAACAGCAGGCGATTTCGCAAGAGGATATTTCCCATTACCAGGAGATAAAGGAGTTCTGACTGCAGAAATATGCGCTGGCGCAGGCCCTGCTATTTCAGCAAATTCTAAGTATATTAATGAATGTAAGGAATTATTGGATTATTGGTATAATGGAGAGTCAGAGATTTGGGATGCCTATGTTGCAACAGGAAAGTATACGGTTACATACGGCAATGGATCTGATAGTTTAAATGCATTATTTACTCCTTTTGTAGATCTGATGGATGCAGGCCAGGGATATTACTGGTGTAATCAGGCATGGCCATCAGGTGTAGCAGAAGAAATGGAAGCTTTGTTCTATGAGCATGTTGGCGGTCAGGGTACAACCATCGAGGATGTTACAAAGGGCATGCAGTTTAAGTTTGAAGATTTAAGTGAGGAGTAAGACTCTTACAATTAATATGGATAGGGGGGATATCGGAACAGATATCCCCCTTTTAAAGAAAAGATGTAAAAGGAGTAATATCATGAACAAGAAGAAATCTCTTGTGTTTTCCAAGAAAGTATATGCTTTTCTGATTCCGGCGCTGGTTCTCTTTCTGACTTTTTGGATCGTACCGATTATTCAATTATTCTATTATAGTATCACTAATTTTAATGGAACAAATTATAATTATAGCTTTGTTGGTCTCAAAAATTATATTCGGGTATTCCAGGACGGCTCATTGATCAATGCATGTCAGAACACAATAATTTATACTACATTGATAGTAGTATTCAGTAACCTTTTGGGGTTGGGGATCGCTATGCTGCTGAATACTGAAATACGGGCAAAAGGAATTTTCAGAACCTGTGCCTATATGCCTGCATTATTCAGTGCCATTGTAGTCGGCTTTATATGGTCATATGTATATATGCCGGGAAACGGAATGCTTGCAACACTATTGAGTTTTTGTGGAATAGATGGGAATAAGGTTAATGTTCTTGCAGGCTTTCAATCCTCCTTATATGGCATTGCAGTAGTCGATATCTGGAAGAATTTTGGAACAACAATGATCATTTATCTGGCTGGATTACAGACGGTTGATACAAGTCTGCTTGAGGCAGGAAAAATTGATGGCTGTACAGAGTGGCAGCTATTTCGTCTGGTCAAGCTGCCGCTTATATCAGCAACTGTCACCATCAATGTGATTCTGAATGTGATTGCAGGTCTTAAAGCATTCGATTACTCCTTTATTATGACAAATGGTGGACCGGGAAAAGCAACAGAAACACTTATGTTTGTCATTTATCAAATGGCATTTGTAGAACAGAAAATGGGAAGAGCCAGTGCTTTTTCGGTTGTCTCATTTATACTGATTATTACAGTTACAGTTTTTATGCTGATTTATATGAATAAAAAAGAGGTGGAATTATGATGAAACAAGAGAAGAAAAGAGGATATTTTATTATCTATTTATTATTAATTATTTTCTGTTTGGTCATTATTTTGCCGTTGGTTATTGTTTTTTCCAGCTCATTACGACATGTTACAAATCAGTCTTCACCATTACTGTTGTTTAGCGAGCTTTCATTGGAGAGCTATAGGAAAGCTTTTCAGAATATGAATTATCCGTTAGCATTTCTGAACAGTCTCATGACAACAACAGGTTCAGTGGCAGTTGTT